>JAGYMO010000238.1 GCA_018400255.1 Deltaproteobacteria bacterium | reverse complement strand
CATCCCGACTATAGGCACATTCATCCACGGCTAAAGCCGTGGCTTTCTGCGGTCGGGGTAAACTGAACAACCTCTGGATTATAGGGAGCAAACAATATGAACACGCAAAAAATTCTTAAGGGAACGAGGATATTAATTGTCGATGATGAAGAAGATATCCTTGATACATTAACTGAATTATTAGATATGTGCAAGGTAGATAGGGCATCTACATTTGAACATGCAAAAGAGCTTCTTGAAAACAACATATACCACGTAGCCATTCTCGATATTATGGGTGTTAGGGGATACGAGCTTTTGGAAATCGCAAAAAAAAGAGGCATACCAGCGCTTATGCTTACTGCTCATGCCCTGTCAAAGGATAACCTTAAGAAATCCTTCGAAAAAGGTGCTTCTTACTACGTTCCAAAAGATGAAATAAATAAAATAGATGTCTTTGTCGCAGATATCCTTCTAGCGGAAGAACAAAACAAAAACGTTTTGGTAAAATGGTATGAACGTCTTAGTGGTTTTTGTGATAGAAGATTTGGCCCAAACTGGAAGGACGACGACCCTGACTTTTGGAATTCCCTGTTGAAGTACTAAAAAATACACATTCGTAGACATAGCGCTTTAAGGAAAGATTATAAAAACCGTAAGTGACGTTCAATGCGCGCCCCAACATTGCTTTAACCAAAAAACAATCATCTTTCAGCCTATTACTAACTGCGCAAAAAAAGCCACAAATAATCCCTACTTAAGAGATTTTAAAGCCTCTCGAAGACAATCCGTACATTTAGAGGTTAAATCTATTAAATCCCTTACGTGCCGGGCGCTTTCCTTCATATCCGCTTCTTCCAGCTGGTCAGCAAATATTTCATATTCTTCCTGGTGATGATCATTATGAGTGATCCAATGCTCCAGTCTTATCTTTGCCCTCTCGCTAATTTCCATACATTCCCTCCATTTGATCTTACTTTTTCTTCTAAGTCTCTTAAATACCTTTTGTGCTTAAAAGCTTTTATGCCACTTACCTAACGCTCATGGTTACACAAGGCTCCCAATGAATTTCTACAGCATACAAAAAACTCTTTCAAGAACCTATCTTACTAATTTAAGGAAAATTTACATAATTAACAAGTTATTTTATCATAGTGCGTGTCTTTAACCATAATGAGGTAAAATAGAAAAATCTAAGGTCATTATTCACAATCATTTCCTTATAGGGTAAAAAGGGTTTATAGTAATTATTATCTATTCAAAAAAACAGGATAAACAAATGCCGGCTTAGCCTTCGCCTGTTCATCATGTTTTGTAGCACCAGCGATGAACAGCATGGGCTTTCTCTTTACCTGTGCATTATCATAGGAGATACATCGAGGGGTTAGAATGTCCAAATTTTATCCGGAATCGAAGGTTGAGATACAAGGGCTTACAGCAAAATATTATGACCACATATTGAATATTTTCTCCCTTGGTTTTTATAGTAGATTTATACATAACGTCATATCACAGCTAAAAATAGAACAAGAGGATTATATTTTGGATCTTGGCTGCGGCACAGGCAGAAATGCTCAGCTAATAAATTGTTATTTAAATGAAAAAGGGTTCGTCTTAGGCATTGATGTCTCTGAAAGAATGGGTAAAACATTTGAGAAACGCTTTGAAGGTTATAAAAATACTAAATTTATGAATCAACGTATTGACCTTCCCCTAAATCTCAAAGAAAAATTTGACAAAGTTTTTATTAGTTTTGTTATCCATGGATTTCCACATGACATCAGAAAAATAATTATAAATAATGCATATACCAATCTTAAGCCCGGCGGGACATTCTGGATTTTGGATTTTAATGAGTTTTCCCTAAGGGATATGCCACTGTATTATCGTATCGCATTCTTAAAAATTGAGTGCCAATATGCATTTGACTTTATTACGCGAGATTGGAAAAAAATTTTAGAAAGCTCGGGCTTTAACAATTTTTCAGAAATATTTTATTTAAAATCCTATGTAAGGCTATTGAAGGCAGAGAAGAAATAAAAGGTGACCTCCGCCAAAGGCAGCAATTTTACACCTGCTTGCCTAGGCCGAAAATCACGATTTATCAAATGAAAATTCAAATTGATCAAACGTGAAATTCCTTGTTTTATCACAAGAATGCTTCCGTGTTGAAAAGACCATTGAATATAGCATTAAAAGCCATGCGGGGAACCAATGGCATGGACTCATCGCCAATAAATCGATCAATAAAACTAATATGATTCCCTGAAATATCCTCCGCTATTTGCTTGCAGAAGGCCTCATATGTAGTTAAATCGGAAATTAACCCTCTTTCATAGTCATCACTAATCGATAAAGACAACTCTAAAAAAGAGGCATACCTTGGGTCAAGCAACACGCCTTCCAAGGCAGCGGTTAGCTTTTTCTTGTCCTCATAATTTTTTAGGCCCGCCAAATCTACGAGCCCAAAAATAGGTATTTCTCTCTCCTCAAGGCGCTGAAATATATCCCGCTTACGCACAATTCCATTTTGTTTAGATATACCATCGGAAACAGCCAAGTATACAGCCCTTGCGATTAACTCTCCCATTTTTGAATGACCACCGGCATTGTCAATATTTTTCCCATTCCCCTCAACCACTAGAATATTGTCGGTTCCAGTCCCTGTTGCCTGATGATAGAGCGGTGAATACTTGCTACGGATGTCAAGGTCCTGTAAGGCGGCTGTTTTGGCCTCAGTTGCGCTAATTACTGCCCTTTGCATAGCCCGCCGTGTGAGTCGCACATTAGGAAGCAGTATAATGTTTATTGTTCCAAGCTCATAAAACATTCCCTCATCAGCGGACATCCTAACAGAATTAGACGTTACCCCTGCTGTTACGATTGCATAAACTTCCATGTCCTTAAAGGATTCCCTTTTTACGGCCAGGCTATCCATATTAACTCCGGTAAAAAGAAAACTAGATTTTTTCTTTGGTCTACCCGCAAAACGACAGATATATTCCGTTATTTCTTCTAGCCCTATATTCTCCCCTATCTGCCAAAATGCTGGGAAAAAATTGTTGTTTCCAACTGTCTCTATGCCATCTCTTTGTCCCGCTAGGGTAGAAATCAATGATAAAGGCCTTGTAAAGTCTATAACGAGTGCCTTGTTAGGAAAATCACTTATACTGCCGTAAAGGACTGAGGCGCTTTTCACATAATCTAACTCTATTTCAATGCTCTTTGATGTATATTTCTGCTCATTCATAACAAGGTCTTCCCCTCTTGAAAATTCCCCTGAATATATCCTGGATGACAGCCACATGACAAAATCCCCAGCGTTTACTGACGCTTGACAGGTAAGGTCACAGGGAAAGTGGAGCCCCACGGGCAAGCCCGTGGCACCACCTGGTTTCGCCCATTCGCTTCGCGAACGGCGGGGCTTAGTGGTGCGACATCCCGACTATAGGCCCATTCATCCACGGCTAAAGCCGTGGCTTTCTGCGGTCGGGGTAAAATATCTTGCCCTTTTTAACTGCCTCTACCTCCTTCCAGCCAGGCCTCTGCATTATCTCTTTTACTATCTGTCTGTCTTGGTTGCAGCAATACATTATCCGAGGATTAAACCTGATCCATTCCTCCTTTGATATGCTTACTATATCACCTATTTTATCCAAATCGGGCGGAATTCCCCCGGCCAGCCTAATATATTCGTTTTGAAAGGAATCATCACCTGGCACCATCGCCTCATCACCTCCCATTATCCTAACAACCCTCTTTATTTTTATCTTAGGTATACCTGATATCTTTCTCGCAACAATCTCTAATGTATTCTTCAACTTCATTATAAGCTTTTTGGCGTTTTTTTCTTTATTGAAAATTTTTCCAATATTACTTTATTTCACCTAAATACAAAGGCCAGGAGACCCTTTCCCCCCAGCCTTTGTATTATAGAATTCAGGCATATTTCCGAAAAAGATCAATAAGGTAACTTCCCTGCCCATTAAAAATCATATCTTACCCCCAGAAAAAAACTTGTCCCGGGCATTGGATAACCCTGGACATGCTCATAATCCTTATTAAAGAGATTTTGGATTTCTCCTCTTAGGGTAAGTGTACCGTATTCCTGAAAGTTCAGAATTTTTTTGCCGGCAGATAAATTGGCCACTGTAAATCCGTTCTTTGATATCGTGGCATAGGTACCACCCTCATAGTCAGTAATGTTCTGCTCTCCTGTGTGTGCAAAGTTCAGGCTACCAGAAATACCCCAAAAGCCAGAGGTTCTGATGCCATACGAAACAATAAAATCCGATGTATACATAAGGTCCTCATTGGTCTCGTTGTCCTCAAATTTTGTAAGGTACACAAAGCTCGTATACGGTTTTACCTCAAAATCCCAGCCAAAATATGCCCCGATGTCATAGGAGAATTCACCCTCAATGCCCTCTATTTCAGCCTTGCCAATATTTCTATATGATGTATCGCCATTATTTTTTACGTAGCTTTCGATTTTGTCCTTCAAATCAGTGTGGAAATAAGTAAGTGATGCATTGAAGGATGCGCGAGAGAAATCCAATCCTCCCTCATATGTATCGCTCCTTTCCGGATCTAAATTGGGATTGCCGACGTAATGCGCTGCCCACATCATCATATCACCAGCCAACTGGAGTGCTGTAGGCATCCTAAATGCCTTCCCGTAGCTCGCCCTTATCTTTAAATAATCTGCGGCCAGATAAGCAATGCCTGCCCTCGGGCATACATAGTTATCCTCCTCTGTTCCCCCTTCACCTCCTTTTACCTCCACCTCATAGTGATCATACCTCAAGCCACCGGAGATAATAAATCTATCTTCAAAAAATTTGGCCTTCGCAAGGAGAAAGCCTGCCTGGTCTTCATATTCCGTGTTTTTTGGGCTGTATTTGCTATCCTTGGTCTCATACTTGACCCAATCGAAACCTGAGGTAAGCATGAGGCGGCCCTGGTCAAAGGTCAGCTGTGTCTGAGTTCCCTTGTGGTCAGCGGTTAGTTTAGCCGGGATACCATCATCCCAGCCGTCAGGGTTGCTGGCACGGGGGCTAAACCATTCATCCTTATCCTTACCGTCAAAATATCGAGCCTTCCAGGAAAAAAGTCCATTTATGCTTTTGCCATCATAGGCAAAATCGATGGACCTATTGCTCGTATCTTTATAATCATCGAGGTCATTTTGGCTGATATAGCCTGGATTTCCCGCATGATCAACATCAAAATAGTTATAAATCATGCTTAAACGATTTTCGGACATAAACTCATAGCCGAGGTTCAAGCTTCCGCTATTTTTATAATCATATGCCGTATTGTTAAACGAATCATCGGCAGCAGTATCATAGTCGCCCCTGGAATCTTTCGTGAAACTGCCGGAAAAATCAAATGCCCTATGCTCACCTGAGAAGCCGACGCTTAACTCATCATATTCATAGCTTCCCAAAACCCCCTCGACAAAGGCCGTCGGTTTGCCCCGCCCCTGCCTGGTGATTACATTTACTACCCCACCCATAGCTGCTGATCCATATTGAACTGAGGCCGGCCCTCTTATTATCTCTACTCTTTCGATGTTTTTTGTCATAATCTTTGACACATTACCTGTTCCGCTTCTTCGTCCATCAATCAGAATCAAGACTTTGCTCGCAAGATCAACGCCGGTGGTATCCGTTCTGAAGCCACGCACACCTAAAGAGGTTGAGACACCGGGGTATTTCTGGATGTGTCCAATGCCCTTTTCAGCAAGCAAATCACCAAGGTCATTTGCTGAGGATGTTTTGATTTCTTCTTCATCAATTACCGTTACATTAGCAACAATATCCCGTTTCTTTTCCTGGGTCCTTCCGGCAGTAACCACGACCTCTTCAAGTGCTACAATTTCTTTTTCTTCCTCCTTCGCCCAACTATTTAAATCCAGAAATAATAAAAGCGAGAGCGTAATTATCATAGATATCTTTTTCATTTGCTTCCTCCAGTTACTTTTTTATTAGTAGTTTTTTCGTTTTAAAAAATTCCACACCAACTCTAGTCTACCATTATAGAGCATTGTCTTGAGTATAGCCGATTCTCAAGAACCATTAATACAATTTGTTATCGCTGAATTACCCACATAATCTAAGCTCCCTGCCGGTAAGTTTAATTTTAGTGTGATCTACTAACTCAGCTGCCAAACATGTAATGCTTTTCATTCCCTTAGCCGTTAAAAACCACCAAGCGTACATTACATCAAAATTTTTGTCCATAGATGAGACAACCTCAATCATGTCTGCGTCTATGTTTAACCTTTTGCCAACATCTTCTAAATCCTCGCCATTATTGATATACTCCTCGCCTAAAACATATAAAATTGCCCCTCTCTTCATAATTAATACCCTCGCTTTAAAATTAAAAAGCCCGCCATCAGTCAAAAGATGGTGGGCTTATGAAATAAATTATAGGCTTCCATTCTCAGACCGGAGAATACAGAGGAATATTCCTTACAGGTTTTCTGGCTCTCCCTCCTTCTTAGCTGCCTTCCCATTCCGATCTAACAGAACAGTGACAAATAATTGCTAAGAGGATTTCTCCTCCCGTTTAAGAGAGCAGGGGATTACAGCAGCAGTCTTCTGCAGCGGCCTTTCACCGCTTTCCCTGTTTCAGTCAAGGAACACTCATATAAAAAAACCGATTTCCCTAATCATCATAAGGAAATCGGCATGTAATTTCTAACGATTTGCTTTGATTTCCAGATCGGGAAACAAAAAAGCATGCCTCAATAGGTTTTCTGGCTCTCCCACTCACAAACTCACCTTCCCGTCCCGAAAAAGAGACAGTGGCTTTAACCCTAAATTAGAGTCTGTTTGTAAGATATTTGTTCTGCCAACACTAAGCACAACTGGGATTACAGCAGCAATCTTCTGCAGCGGTCTTTCACCGCTTTCCCTTAGCTTGAAGCATTATTTTTCATTAGCTACTATCAAATAATTATTATGTTGTCAATGTATTTTCTTTTGTTTGCTAAAAAATTGTACGTCTATTATGTTGTCAGCCCTCCGTAATGGCCTTTGATATTGCCTCTGTATATATATAATATTGTTTATATCTTACCAATCTCTCGTAAAGTATCAGTAAAAACTTTGTAAAATTGATTATTATCGTTCATCGCCTTTTTAAGTATCAGGGTCAGGTCGGGCAAATCACTCGGGTTTACCACAAGATTAGCGCTCGCTGCAAAGGCCATCATATTGTCCATTGTATTAAATTGATCACCTAAAAGGACCAAAAACATCTGCCTTCGTGTGCTCATTGAAAGTTTATTCAGGTGTTTGTTAATGGGGCTGTTTTCAATGCCTTTTCCATCGAACCCCTCGGAAAGGATTATCAAATCAAAATGATGAAGGAGAAGCTTTTCCATTGCCTCTGGATTAGATGAGGCGGAAATGGGTTTATATGCCAACTCATTAATAGCCAAATCGATATCCACCTTATGCATATCATTGTCATCTAATATAAGGGCCAATCTTATTCCCCCTTCCATAAAACCAAGGGGGCTGGCAAAATCATCATAACCGGGTAAAGCCTTTCTGCCGGCCCCTTTCTCTTCCACATTTGCCTGGTCTGCATGCCCCCTGGTATCTATCGTTATCTTGTGTTTGCATTTTGGGCATGTAATTTTTACTATCTGGTTTACAGGCAGTTTTTGATCTCTTATTTTAAATTTCGACCCGCATGAGCTGCAAACAATGTCCACGCTATTCTCCATAAAAAGTTTTGCTAAGGCTAAAAATACTATTTCATCTCAACGTTAAAGATCTTTTAGGTTTCTATAACCGAGGCCAAATGATCAAATCTGCCCTTAAAGGAATAATAAGAACAGAAGAATGTCTTTTAATCTCTGTTTATCTTATATAGTCATCAAAGGTCTCTTCTTTTTCCATTGAAAGACCTTCTATGGTTGTTGTCTTTTCCCCTCTTGACGCCTTGACCGAATCTATCAGTCTACCTACAACTGCTCTACGCGACGCATACGCAAGAGCCGTATCAGCATCAACCAGGCCGTTCTTATAGTGCTCGGCTATGCTACGATCAAACGTCATCATTCCAAATGGCTCACTGTCTGCCATAATATCATAAAATGTGTTCTCCTCTGTCTCGCCATTTAGAATCAAATCCTTTACCCTCAAATTTGACCCCAATATCTCAAATGCCGCAACACGCCCCCCTCCTGTTTTCGGTAAAAGCCTTTGGCAAACTATCCACCTCATAGTGTCAGCAAGCCTTATTCTTACCTGCCTTTCCTCCTCCTTGCTAAACATACCGATAATCCTATTTATGGTCTGCCCTGCATCAACCGTATGTAGTGTACTCAATACAAGGTGACCTGTCTCGGCTGCAGAGAGGCCAATTTCAACCGTCTCTCTATCTCTTATCTCTCCAACCAGAATTACATTTGGTGCTTGCCGCAAAGATGCCCGCAACCCTGTATAAAATTTATCAAAATCAACCCCCAGCTCTCTCTGGTTAAAAGTAGACTTTCTCTGTGAATGCACAAACTCTACGGGATCCTCCAGGGTAATTACATGGACTGACTTTTTTTCATTTATCTCATTTAAAAAGGCTGCAAGGGATGTGCTTTTCCCGCTACCCGTAGCTCCTGTGACAAGAATTATTCCGTTTAATATTCCTGCCATTTTATAAAAAGCGGGGGGGAGATCCATCTCTTTGATGGTAGGAACCCTGTTAGACAGCTGCCTCATTACCACAGAAAAGCACCCCTTTTGGGAAAACACATTGACCCTGAAGCGTGCTCTCCCAGCAAGCTGATAAGATAAATCACATGACCCCTCTGTCAAAAGGGTTTTGGTTAGCCTCCTGTCGTTATCAATCAAATTCAGGGCAAATATTTCCGTCTGAAAGGGTGTTAGCTGATCAACACGGGGTTCAGTATATACGGGCTGTAATTCTCCCGAAGATCCTACCTGAAGAGGCTTATCTACAGTTAGATTTAAATCCGAGATATCATCATGAGATTCCAGCATCTTTCCTATAATTAACTCTATCTGCTGCTTTTTCATCTTTACAAACCTACGTTTTATGCCTCTGTAAAATCAGTTGGGGGCCTCTTGAGGAAAGCCGTAAATTTTGCTTTGTCGTTACATTTTGCATATGCGGCATCAGCGCTTATCCTTCTATGTGTTAAATGATCCATGATAGCATCATCTAATGACATCATGCCGTACTTCTTTCCCGTCTGGATAGCTGACGGGATTTGAAAGGTCTTTTTTTCACGAATTAGATTTCTTATTGCTGGTGTGGCAATCATAATCTCAAGGGCAGCGACCATGCCCTTTCTGTCCGCCCTTTTGAATAGATTCTGTGCAATTACCGCCCGTATCCCATCAGATAATGTGCTTCTAACCTGCTCCTGCTGTTCCATAGGAAAAACATCTATAACCCTATCAATGGTTTTTGCCGCAGATGATGTATGTAATGTTGCAAAAACAAGGTGGCCGGTTGAGGAGGCCTCTATAGCGAGCGAGATTGTTTCCAGGTCTCTCATCTCCCCGACTAAAATGATATCAGGGTCTTCTCGAAGGGCTCCCCTAAGTGCCGCTGCAAATGATTTTGTGTGAATACCAATTTCTCGATGGTTTATGACTGCCTGCCTGCTTTGATGAACAAACTCAATAGGATCTTCAATAGTAATTATATGGTCTTTCCTGGTATTATTTGCCTCATCAATTATCGCGGCAAGGGTAGTTGACTTTCCACTGCCTGTAGGGCCAGTCACAAGGACCAGGCCCCTTGGCAAAGAGGCTAACTTTTTTATTACAGGAGGAAGCCCTAATTCTTCACATGTCTGAATCCTGTCAGGTATCTCCCTAAATACGGCACCAACACCGTTTTTCTGTCTGAAGAAATTTGCCCTATACCTGGCAAGATTTGGTATCTCGTATGCAAAATCAACATCCCCCGTCTCCTCAAATATCTTTGTTTTATGTTCCGGGGCTATTTCATAAAGCATAGTCCTTAACGTATCATCATCCAGCACATTGTACTTTACCCTTTCAAGCTCTCCCCGTATCCTCAATGCTGGCTTCTGCCCAGCAGCAAGGTGGAGGTCTGAGGCTCCTAACTCATTCATTAACTTAAAAAAGGCGTCAATCTGGGCCATATTTTACCTATTCATGGTTTAAGCGCTTGGATTAATAATCAAAAATTTTATTGATGTTACTATACATATTATTCAGGTTAAAGACAATTGCAAAAATTTTATAGTATTTGATTAGGTTCGAATGATACAAAACTTTCACAATACTATATCGGATAGGTAATTCAATATAATTAGAAAATAATCAACAAGGTAATGGAAAATGGCTGGAAAATATGAAAAATAGTGTTATTATTATAGTATTATTGTTGGTTATTTTTTCAAAAAACAGGTTTAAACTGCATAACTACAAAGGAAATAAAGGTTAAAGATGAATTTAATCAAGAATGAAAATGGAATGCACTACGAGGGCATTTGCATAAGGCCGCCAAGCGAAGCGACAAGCATTCTGCTTCAGGCAACAGTTGGTTGCTCTCATAACAAATGCACCTTCTGTGGAACTTACAAGGATAAAAGATTTCGAATAAAAGAAAACGAAATTATCCTCAGCGATATACTCTTTGCGTCCCGCTATATGAAAAACCAAAATCGACTTTTTATAATGGACGGTGACGCCCTTATCATACCATTTCCGCGTTTAAGATGGATTTTTGAACAGATAAACAAACATCTCCCCTGGGTCAACCGAATAGGTATTTACGCCAACACCAAGGGCATACATTTGAAAAAGGAGGAAGAATTAGCAGAATTGAAGAGAATGGGCCTGGGGATAATTTATATGGGTGTTGAAACCGGCGATGATCAGACATTGGTAGCCATAAGGAAAGGCGCAAACTCACAGAAGATTATTGACATGGGCAGAAAGGCTATGGCAGCGGGAATAAAGCTTTCCGTCACAGTTCTTTTAGGCATAGCAGGAAAAGAGAGATCTCTTATCCATGCAAGAGAAACTGGAAAGTTACTCTCCGCGCTGGACCCTGACTATATCGGCGCCTTAACACTAATGTTAATCCCTGGAACGCCTCTGGCAGAAAATCTTCATACAGGAAAATTTGAGCTGCCCGATAGCCGTGGAATGATTATGGAGTTAAGGGAAATGATTGCCTCTACTAATATAACAAGCGGCCTTTTCTTTTCCAACCACGCCTCAAATTACCTGCCGATCAAGGCAAGGCTGCCACAAGACAAGGATCAGACCCTTAATTTAATTGATATGGCCCTTGAGGGACAGCTAAATCTCAGGGACGAATGGATGAGGGCATTATAGGCAATGGAAAGGCTATTATTGGGAGATACTGTTTACGCGCTTATAATGGCTGGTGGTAGTGGCACAAGATTCTGGCCAAGAAGCAGGAAAAATAGGCCAAAGCAACTTCTGGATATTACAGGAGATGAGATATTACTAAAAAAAACCGTTAACCTTATAAAAGAAATCATTTCTTTTAACAGAATTTACATAATTACTACTGAGGCCCAGGCAGATGCAATCAGAAAAGTTACCCCCGAAATACCATATGAGAATATTTTAATTGAACCATTTGGAAAAAACACTGCGCCTGCTATTGGTCTTTCCTCGCTTTATATTGAGGGGTCGGATCCTAATTCTGTTGTCGTTATATTGCCCGCAGATCACTACATAAAAGATAGTGATAGTTTTTATCGTACGATAAGTGCAGGTGTTTCCAAGGCATCAAAGGGCAGTTTTATTCTAACAATAGGCATACAGCCCAAGGGGCCTGAGACTGGATATGGCTATATAGAGACTGACAAGATACGAGACAATAACACTATATTCTCCGTAAGGTCTTTTCACGAAAAGCCTGATTTAACTACTGCCAGGTCTTTTATAAAAAGCGGTAATTTCTTTTGGAACAGCGGTATCTTTATAGCAAAGACATCGACCATAATTCAAGAAATTAAAACACACATGAGCCATAACTACGCATGCCTTATGAAGATAAAGTTCTCTCTTGGCTCAAAAAATGAGGCGGACACAATAAAAAGCTGCTATCAGGATATGGAATCCATATCCATAGACTACGGCGTGATGGAAAAATCAAAAAATGTTCTCATGGCGAGAGGAACCTTTGCCTGGAATGATGTAGGCTCATGGCCCTCCGCGGCTCAATATTGGTCAACAGACAATAAAGACAATGCCTTTATTGGAGAAATTATAAATCTTGATTCTACAAAATGTATTGTGTATAGCCCAAAAAAACCAGTCGCACTTTTAGGTGTTGAGGATTTGATCGTAATAGAAGAGGATGATGTCCTTATGGTATGCAAAAAGGAGAGATCCCAGGACGTCAAAAAACTCGTTGACCTTTTAAAACAACAAGGCAGAGATCAAATCTTATAAAAAAACGCAACGGAGACAAGATTATGAACTCAGAAATTTACAGAGAATACGATATCAGGGGAATTATAGGTGAAGATATCAATGAAGATGATTTTCTCACCATAGGTAAAGGCTTTGGAACCTATTTTAATGAACTGGGAGAAAAAAACATTGTCCTTGGCAGGGACTGCAGGTTAACCTCGCCCATGATAAAAGACAGCCTGACAGATGGCCTTATTTCTTCAGGCTGTAATGTCATAGACGTTGGCATATGCCCTACGCCAACACTGTACTTCGCCTTGCGTCATCTGAAGGCCGATGGTGGAATTATGATAACTGCCAGCCACAATCCGCCCAACTACAATGGCTTTAAGATATGCAGCGGCTTTGACACTATCTATGGGGATGAAATTCAAAAAATAAGAAGAATTATCGAGAAAGGTGAGTTCATAAAGGGAAAGGGCGAACAATCGACATACGAAATCCTTGAAACATACGAAAACACCGTGCTTAAAGGCATAAAGACAAAACCTGGAATGAGAATCGGTTTTGATGCAGGAAACGGCACAGGTGGCCCTGCAGGAATAAAAATCTTACAATCTCTCGGCTGTGAGGTTTATGATCTTTATTGCGATATGGATGGCAACTTTCCAAACCATGAGCCAGACCCAACTGTTCTTGAAAATATGAAAGATCTTATTCAGGTGGTGAAAAAAAATAACCTAATCCTTGGCATTGGAGTTGACGGGGATGGAGACAGAATTGGTGTAGTAGATGGCTCTGGGAATATCATATTTGGAGATATGCTCTTGCTCCTCTTTGCACGGGATATACTGAGCAAAAACCCGGGGGCAACCATAATATCCGAGGTTAAGTGCTCGGACAGGATGTACAAGGATATTGAAACCCATGGTGGAAATGCCATTATGTGGAAAACAGGCCATTCATTGATAAAAAATAAGATGAAGGAGACAGGAGCCCTGCTTGCAGGAGAAATGAGCGGTCATATGTTCTTTGCCGATCGCTATTTCGGTTATGACGACGCCATCTATGCGTCTTGCAGGCTTTTAGAAATACTGTCAAATACAGGGAAAACAATCGAACAGCTGCTGTCAGATGTACCCCCTTCCTTTGCAACACCTGAAATCAGGCTTGAATGCGCTGATGCTATAAAATTTGATGTTGTAGAAAGACTGAAAAATAAGCTTAAGAATAAATATACAATAATAGACGTGGATGGGGTAAGGGTTGTGTTCGATGATGGGTGGGGGCTTGTCAGGGCATCTAACACCCAACCCGCACTTGTTCTCCGATTCGAGGCCCAGTCAAAGGAAAGGCTTAATGAGATTCAAAATATTATGCAAGATAATATTAATTCATTAATGTAAAATCGTCGTGTGTATTGTTAAAATCGCTGCTATCCCATATCGATCTGAAATCGAAAATAGCTGCCGGCAAAATCAGCCGAGCTTTCGAGCGTTAAATGGGTTTAATTGTTTCCTTAAGAAAACAACCTTCGCTAAGAGATTGCCTGGCGTAATAAGCCCTTTCTTTCTTGATAAAATTCAAAGGTACCAGCAGACTAGAAGATAGGGCCTTCGATCATTCCACTGATAGTAATAAACATAAATGCAACGAAAGCGCCCCAAAAATCCATCCTCATGAATACTGACAATGGTAGCTACCTTTCTACCTCCCCCCTCTTCGCATCTCCTCCTCCTTCTTGGCCACCTCAAG
>JAGYMO010000237.1 GCA_018400255.1 Deltaproteobacteria bacterium | reverse complement strand
AACATTAACCTGGATTTACCCTGAGCCCCATGTAGTTTTGCTTATTGCTGGCCCCTGATCTCTGGCCGCTGGCCTCTGGCTGATGACCTCTGACCCCTGGCCTCTGATGCCAAATCCCAGTTACTTAGAAATCTCCTCCTGCCACTGGTAGCCCTTTAGATCCAACATTGCTTTAAGGTGTTCAAACCCTTTTTCAACTCCATCCTCGTTTCCTACAATACCGAGCCGAACCTCTGTGCCCTTGCTAACAAATCTGGGCAGGCTAGAAAATTTTAATAAAGGATGATCCTTTATAAATGTTTCCATTATCTCAACAAGGTCGGCCTCCCGAGCCCCCGGCAAAATCAATGTCTTAGAAATCCTTTTCTCTCCTAGTTCGTAATAGGTATCCAGAATCCACGCTATCATACGTCCTGCCATGGTTGGAAAACCGGGCAGAAAATATCCCTTGCCAATAGAAAACCCGGGAACCTGATTAAATGAGTTTGGAATTAAGATTGATCCTTCAGGAAACTCCACCATTTGCAGCACGGCACCCTTTGCCCTTTTTCCAAAACGGTCCTTTAATATCTTCACACCTTCCTCGTGATATTCAAGGGAAAGGTTAAAGGCCTTGGCAGCACACTGACGGGTATAATCATCAGGTGTAGATCCAATACCTCCGCAACAAAAGAATGGCTCCGGACGTTTTATGGCCCATCGTAATTTTTCCGTTATCAGCACTGGATCATCAATGATAATGATTGAATATATCAAAGGATAGTTTCTTTCAAAGAGCAGTTTTTTTGCATTTTCAAAATGACTGTCTTGAACCCTGCCATCTAAAATTTCACTTCCTATTATAATTAGACCAAACCCTGGTGGGGTTGATTTATTAACCATAGGTATCCTCTTTTATACGTTTAAAAATAGCCTAAGAGCTTCGCGCAATCGGGGAAATTGTGGAATTGACTCCATAAAGTCAAGCTTACAATATATTTAATTTTTCGGATAGTATATACCTCAATAGTACAAAATTAGTTATCGGCCAGAAATCTTAGCCAACCAAACCCTAAATAAATATTTTATCATAAAACCGAAAGCTATAAACGCTTAGCACATATAATTTGAAATTTTAAGCGGAAATTGCTATTTTTAGCAAAAAGAAGCTTTTTTTTAATCTCAATCAAAGTGAGCTATGGAAAACAAAACCTTTGCAGAAATAAATTTAGATAATCTTGCATCAAATGTATCTGCCATAGGAAAACAAGTCTATCCCTCAAAGATAATCCCCGTGGTAAAAGCCGATGCGTACGGTCACGGCGCTGTTCAGGTTACTAAAAGACTAATGCGTGAGGACCTTAACATTTTTGCAGTAAGTAACCTTAATGAGGCCATGGAGTTAAGGGAAAGCGGTGTAGATTGCCCCATACTTATCTTTGGAAGGTTATTTCCAGATGAAATTTCCATCGCAATAAGGTTAGGTTTCCGAATTACCATCTTTGGGCAGCAAGACATCCAATGGATTGAAAATTCTAGAGAGGAAAGGCCCGCGTTTGTCCATTTAAATATGGATACAGGAATGGGCAGAGTTGGTGTTATAATGGATCAAGATCAAAATATCTTCAATCGGCTCGTTGACTCAAAACGCTGCATCTGGGAAGGTCTTTACAGCCACTTTTCTACATCTGACGAAAAAGACAAAACCTACGCAAATATTCAGTTATCTCGATTTAAAAAAATTTTATCTTTGGTTCAAGAACTCGATAAAAAACCCTCCATCATCCACATGGCGAACAGTGGAGCAATATTGAACATCGCGGACAGTTATTTTGATGCCGTTCGTCCTGGAATATTACTATACGGGCATTACCCTTCTTCAGAGACATCAGAGGTATCCCATTCCATTACCCCCAAGCAGGTAATGACCCTAAAAACAACTGTGTCTCAAGTAAGACAATTACCTAAAGCTTTTCCGGTAAGCTATGGAAAAAAATGGATTACTAAAAAACAAACTAAAATTGCCGTTTTACCGATAGGCTATTCAGGCGGTATTAGCCGGCTGCTAACAAACAAGGGGGAGGTTCTCATTCGGGGAAAGCTATATCCCATGGTAGGAACCGTGACTATGGACTATATTATGATCGATGTGGAAAATGACCCTATTGAAACAGGGGATGAGGCACTTCTCTGGGGTAAATCACCACAGGGGGAAATACAGGCCATAAAGGTTGCGGAAAAAATAGGCACCATTCCTTATGAGCTGACCTGTAATATTTCAGGACGGGTTAAGCGTGTATATATAGGTGATTACTAACTAAGTTAGAAATCATTATTTAAAAAATTTTTATTCAGGCCTGCCTGGCTATAAGTTAAATGCTGTCAGTTCTTATTCATCTAAGGAGAGCTTTGAAAATTGTCTTTATTTACGCTCATAAATATTCTTTCTTTGGACATCTCAATCTATTATCTTTGTTTAACTAAATTTTAAACATCTACAGCCTATCTGCCTGAACACTTACAGGATTGTAAATTAGGTTTAATAGACAGTATGTGGAAAATTATTTCAGGCATATTTTTAGGATGGACGTTAGGCAGTAATGATTCTGCAAACATATTCGGCACTGGTGTTGCCGCAAACATTATTAAATACAAAACAGCAATTATTCTTATCTCCATATTCGTTATATTGGGTGCAACAATGGAAGGTGAAAAATGTTTTGCAACCCTTGATAAACTCTCGAATTTGACTTCTAAAGGCTCATTCTTTGCTGCCCTTGCAGCAGGGACAACAATGTTTATCTTAACATATCTTGCCCTGCCATGTTCCACGTCGCAGGCCATAGTTGGCGCCATATTAGGGGCCGGAATTGTATTAGGTACAGCGGATTTCTCAATATTATACAAAATCATTCTTTGCTGGTTATTGGCACCTTTGGCAGCCGCTTTTATTAGCTTCATGCTTTACCATATTATTGGATTCTTTTTTGAGAGATATATTACCGACCTAAAAAAACGATCCCTTTTTATACTCTTGGGGCTTTTGTTTGCAGGATGTTTTGGGGCCTTTGCACTTGGGTCGAATAACGTTGCCAATGTAACAGGTACATACGTAGGTTCAGGACTTCTAACACCATTCGAAGGTGTCCTCATAGGAGGGCTGAGCATCGCAAGTGGTGTCCTGACATACAGCAAGAAGGTAATGACGACAGTAGGCAAAGAAATCACCCGCATGGATGAATACTCAGCCTTTATTGCGGAATTGTCAGAGGCGTTTACAGTGGAGATATTTACACATGTGGGGGTTCCTGTATCAACATCACAGGCGATTGTTGGAGGGGTTGTAGGCGTTGGTTTTGTAAAGGGCGTAAAAACAATAAATAAAAACACCGTATTTAATATAGCCATAGGCTGGATATCCACCCCGCTTGTATCTGGGATTATATCCTACTTTTTAATTAAGATATTTATTTAATATCTATTTTTTGGTAGCCGTTGTAATTACAGCGTTATAAAATCTTATACATGAGGTTAGTGTTATGCTTTATAGAAAGGAAAAAGAGGTCAATGAACTATTATTGAAACATCTTGAAAAAGTCGATGAATGCCTTAAAACATCCCTTTTAACTGTTGAAAACTATCTAAACAGCAAAATTGAGGACGCAAAGGAATTGGCAAAAAAGGTAGATAGTATAGAAACCGACGCAGACTTTATACGACATGAAATAATAGGGAAAATGTATTCAGGCGCTTATCTTCCGTTGCTCAGGGAGGATATACTGCATCTTTTAGAACAATTAGATAAAATCGCCGATGGCGCTGAATCCTGTTGCGATTTTTTTCTGGACCAACGTCCTGAAATACCCGATGATTTAAACCCAAGATTCTTAGGCGCCATGCAGGCCTCTACATCCTCTTTCGCCTTCCTAAAAGACGCTGTGATATCCTTCTTTAGTGAAAAGGATGAAACGGAAAACATACGGGAGATGCTAAAAAAGGTAGGGATTATCGAGTCTGGCGTAGACAAACAAGAATGGGATATAACGAGAGACATCTTCAAGACGAATCTGGATTATGGCCATAAGGTCCATTTGAGGCATTGCATCCAAAGGGTGGTGGAAATTTCTGACAGGGTGGAAGATACAGCAGATCAGCTAGAAATCACTATTATAAAGGGCGGCATATAAGTTACTGCCCATTATAATTTCTATTGTAGCATATAACAAAAAAATGTTTTTTAGCGCCTAAACAAATGCCAAGTTATCATAAATAACATAACAGATATGAAAGCATATAAATTTGAGAGCGGCATATGAGATTATTTGATTTATTTTTGAGGAAACAAAAATCAATAGAAAAATTGATTTTTAACTATCTTGATGAATATAAGATATGCCTTGAAAGCTTTAACAACGCAATGAACATTTACCTGGAAAATGGTCTCGGAGAACAATTTTCCTACTACGTCCATCAAACACATAAAATGGAATCCCAGGCAGATTATATCAGAAAAAAGATCGAATGGGAGATGTATTCAAAGGCCTTACTCCCTGAGTCAAGGGGGGATCTTCTTGGATTTCTGGAGACAATGGATAAAA
>JAGYMO010000236.1 GCA_018400255.1 Deltaproteobacteria bacterium | reverse complement strand
TATTTCACTGGGGTGACTCCGTGGTGAATACTTTTTTCTCAGGGATCAGGGGGGGGGAGGATTATGGATAAGAAACAGGGAAGGTTTATTTGATAATAAAAAGTATTTTTGCTTTTCGATTATATCAAAATTGTGAAGGTTCTCTCCACATAGATCCTTTTTCTAGCTAATTGCAAACACCACACCGTGTGCAATTTCCAACATTACATCCAGGAGATTCTATAGATGACAATGCAAGTTTATATTCCTCTTGGAGAAAAGATTTCTTTATCTTATTGTCGATGAAATCCCAAGGAAGCCTTTCGTTAATATCTTTATCCCTATATACAAAAAAATCTGGGTTGACATCTGAGGATCTAAGCGCTTGCTTCCAATTGCCGCCGTTTTTATATGTTGTTAATAGCATTCTCCCTACACGCCTATCACCTACAGAAAGCAAGGTCTGAATGTAAGACCATTTAGGTATGTCAAAGCCGGCGCTAACACCTCCCTCTTTTAACAGGGCCTTATTTAAAAACCTTTGCTTTTCCTTAAGAGACTCTATTGTATCCATTGGTAACCATTGAAAAGGAGTAAAGGGTTTTGGAATAAAGCAGTTGACACTTAGCCTTATCCTGCCAATTCGTTTCCTCTGTCGGCTCTCCTTTACTATATTGTGACGTATTAATTTAACCAGATTAACAATAGATTTTATATCCTCCCTTTTTTCAGTTGGAAGGCCAATCATAATGTATAGCTTTATATGGAAAAAACCCATTTTACTAATAAGTATGACTGCATTAATAACGTCCTCATTTGTAATCTTTTTATTTATGACTCTCCTCAAACGCTCACTGCCAGTCTCAGGAGCAATAGTAATAGTTTTTTGACCGCTTTTCTTTAAATTCTCTACGAGCCCTTCCGTCAATGAATCCGCCCTCATAGATGATGCGGAAAAACTACCGCCATTCTCAATAATAAAACTCGTTATGTCCTCTATCCCTGGCACATCAGAGATTGATGGGCTTACAAGACCTAATCTTATGTTTTCCGTTAAAATGTCTTTTAATGACTCAATCAATGTTTCCTTTTCTAAAATTCTAGGTGGTCTATAGAAGTATCCGGCAGCACAAAATCTACAAGAATAACCACAGCCACGATTTAACTCGACAAGTATGGTATCAGAAAACTCTGTTAGTGGCGTTACAATCCTCGACCGCAATAGCGGACCTTTAAAAGGCATATTCTTTACAACCTCAACTTTAGCAGGCAAAGATGGTAATAGAGGCTCGAAGGAAGATATCCATCCCTGTGAATTATATTCTACATGAAAGAGAGAAGGGCAATAAACTCCACTTACATCCCTCGCAAGCACCTCAAGGGCATCCTGTTTTTTGAGCTCATATAATTGTAAGCCCATATATACATCAAAAAACTTCTCCAAAATCACCTCGCCCTCACCGATTAAAAAACAATCAATAAAATCAGCAATAGGCTCAGGATTCATAAAGGTTGTTGCTCCGCCTGCCATTATTAAGGGGTAGCCTACTTGTCTGTCTTTACTTAAAAGGGGAATGTTACTTAAATCAAGTATTGATAGCATGTTCAGATAATCATTTTCAAAAGAAATGGAAAAGGCCAGAATGTGAAATTTTGTAAGCGGCATTTGAGATTCTAAAGAAAGCAAGGATGTTTTTGTAGCTTTATAAATAGAAAGCTCCTCCATTTCAGGCAAAAATACCCTCTCTGCAACTATTTTATTATTGTCATTAAGTATTCCATAGATTGCCTGAAAGCCAAGATTGGACATACCGAGAGTGTAATAGTTCGGATAAATGAGGGCAACGGGTAGCTTTCCACCCCAACCTTTTTTTATTGTACCTCTCTCCTTTGACAATCGCTTCCTTAAGAGAGTGGTTATTGTTTCCATTAATCTGCTTGCTTTCTTAAGAATGTAGGGTAGTCCAAATCCGACTTCTGGAAAACTCTATGGAATATCCCCTTCTTAGAGGGTATTAAATCTTGCTCCTGTTGATATTTTTCGCTATTGGCCAAACGCCTTTGAAATGTCGGCTTATTAAGATCCTCTTCTGTCATTGAATTCCAATTTTCATCTATATTTTCGGGGTCAATGCCTCGCAAGTTAATAACCTTTCTTTCCTTTTTATCTCCAATACCCGTAGCAATCACAGTTATGCGTATCTCATCGCCCATAGTTTCATCAAATACCATACCCCATATAATCTCCGCGCTAGAATGCACCTCATCTTTTACAAAGGATGACGCATCACTTATCTCATCCATACTCATCTTAGCAGAGCCCGTAATATTAATAAGCACACCCTTTGCCTGATCAATTGATATATCCTCTAACAACGGGCTGTTAATTGCCTTTTGCGCGGCCTCAATGGCCCTAGTTTCGCCGCTTGCAATGCCGGTACCCATTATAGCAGTGCCCATTCTTCCCATAACCCTTCTAACGTCAGCAAAATCGAGATTAATAAAGCCAGGTATAATAATAAGATCGGATATTCCCTTAACAGCATATAGCAAAACATCATCAGCCTTCTTCATGAGCTCTAAAAAGGATGCACCTTTATCTCCCAGTGCCTTTAGCCTCTGGTTAGGGATAATTAAAAGAGTGTCAACTTCTTTTTTCAGTTCCTCAATACCAAGCAAAGCTGTTTTCATCCTCTTCTCACCCTCAAAATCAAAGGGCTTTGTCACAACACCTACTGTAAGGGCGCCTAGATTTCTACTTTCCCTTGCAATTATTGGAGAAGCACCTGTGCCTGTTCCTCCACCCATACCTGCGGTAATAAAGACCATATCAGAATCCTCTGCGGCAGACCTAATTGCCTCTATACTTTCCTCTGCAGCCATCGCACCCTTCTCCGGGTCTGCACCAGATCCCAAGCCATGAGTCGTATTTAAGCCCAGTTGAAGCTTACTAATGCAAGGGCTTATATCAAGGGCCTGTTTATCAGTATTCGCATTGATAAATTCTACCCCTTTAAGGCCTACGGCAATCATATTATTAATTGCATTACCTCCTGCCCCTCCTACACCAAAAACCTTTATCTTGGCACTTGAATCGGATTCAACAAATTCATATCTCATGATTTCCTCCTTTTCTTGATTATAGTTTTAATTTATTAATGTCCGAGAATTTCAAGGTTAAATGCCTTATAGTAAATTAATTAATGACTATTTCTCCTAATTCTTACTTAATCCCCATTTACAAACCACCTTTTCATTCTCGATATTACCTTATTGAATATATTTGTATCTCTTATCCTAAATTTCTTCTCACTATGCTGGGCATGGACCCCATGGAGCACTAAGCCAACTGCCGTGGAGTACATCGGGCTATTTATAATATCCTTTAATCCACCAATATTAATGGGATAGCCAATTCTTGATGGCATATTAAAAACCTGTTCTATAATCTCTGGAACCCCTGGAAGAAGGGAGGAACCACCAGTGGCAACTACACCGGAAATTACCAGGTCGTCATAACCGGACTTGATCATTTCTTGCTGAATAAGCTCAAAAGTTTCCGCAACCCTCAGCTCCAAGATTTCTCCAAGCAACTCCCTGCTTATAATCCTCGGTTTTCCTCCCCCTACGCTTGGGACCTCAATAGTTTCATCTTTGCCTATTAATGAACTAAGGGCACATCCATATTTTATCTTAATCTTTTCCGCTTCTTTAAATGGTGTCCTGATTCCAATAGCCACGTCATTTGTAAGATTATCACCGCCTAAAGCTAAAACAGATGTGTGTTTAATGGAGCCCTGTGAGAAAATCGCCAGGTCCGTTGTTCCTCCTCCAAAGTCTACTAATGCAACGCCAAGGTTTCGTTCCTCATCTGTTAGCACAGCCTCACTCGATGCAAGGGATTCAAGAACAATGTCGTAAACATCCAGCCCTGCACGGTTTGCACAACGAATAATATTCTGGGCTGATGTAACTGCGCCCGTTACAATATGGACCTTGACCTCAAGACGAACACCTGACATTCCTGATGGATCACTTATACCTGCTTGATCATCAACAATAAATTCTTGGGGGAGTGTGTGGATTACCTCTCTATCCATGGGTATTGCAACCGCCCGTGCAGCATCAATTACCCTCTCTATGTCACGTTTACCTACCTCTCTATTTTTTAGCGCTATTACACCATGGCTATTAAAACCCTTTACATGGCCTCCGGCAATCCCAGCAAACACTGAACTTATCTCACACCCAGCCATTGTCTCAGCTTCCTCTACAGCCTCTCTAATGCTATTTACCGTGCTATCTATATTGACTACTACGCCCTTCCTGAGCCCTATAGACGGGTGAGAACCCATTCCTACAATTTCAACCATACCATCAGGCCTAACCTCTCCAACCACTGCGCAGATCTTACTCGTTCCGATATCAAGCCCAACTACCAATTCTTCCGTCATGATCAACCCTCCTTGTTTTTACTGCCATTACTTATATGGCTAGCCCTATAAAAAGAAAGGGAAAAAAAATTCCAAATTCTTAAATCACCTTTTCATTAAACGCAACAACAGCTCTATCACTATAGCCCAAATCAATATAGGTGACTCGATATAGCTGGTTATTATCGTCGAGATTTTTTATAATATGTTTCAATAAATGTATTCTCCTATTGAGTAACTCTTTCCCAAGAAATATCTTCAATGGCAATTTATTAAAGTAGATGGTGACATCCCCGTAATCATCTATATGAATCTCTGACAATTGCTCTGGTGATAATGGTCTGTCTTCAATCTGAATTATATTTACTATGGATGCAGCAATTTTAAGAAATTTCCCGTCTTCTATTCTATCCCTGTCAAGCCCTGTTATTGCGGGGAAATCAACGCAATCATTTTTTTCAACATCCTTAAATATAACTCCTTTATTATTCATGAAATATGAATGCTCTCCCGAAATTACAATTGCAGATGCCTTTTCCCCTTCCACGTTAATATATAAGGTATCCGGAAATTTCTTTTTTAGAGTTACAGACCTGATCCATGGATGCTCCTCTATGTCTTTCTTCAAACGATACGTGTCAATGGATAAATAGCTCTCGCCGTCCTTTATTACTGATGAATCAATCAATTCTTGCCTAAGATTTGTATCGATTCCGGTAATAACAATATTTTCTAATTTAAGATAATCGGAAAGGGAAAGAAATTTGTACCCGTATGTAAATGCCAGGGAAATAACCCCAAGTGCAAATATAAATAGAAATACCTTAATCATGCCAAAGCCTAATTGGCCTAATACCCTTTTTAGCAACAAAATATCCTTTCCCCTGTCTCTCCTTATTGACTGCTTATTTAAAACAGATGCCCTTTTCATTATTCTTTTCCTTTAGAATTTAATCATCCTAATCTTTCAGTTTATTCAATATAGGATAAAAATTTTTTCGTACGCACCAAAATCTTTAACTACGATAGCAACCATAAATCTTAAAATAGGTTAAAATAACCTACAGGTTAAAATTCATACTAAAGAGAAGACCAATCAACATGGCTTCCCTACTATCTTTATCTCAGGCGTTAAAGTTATATTAAATAATTCTTTAACCCTGTTTTTCGCTAAATTCATTAATTCAACTACGTCAGAGGCAGATGTCTTACCCTTCGTAACAATAAAATTTCCATGTTCATTCGAGATCACAGCCCCCCCTATGCCTTTACCCTTCAAGCCTGATAATTCAATAAGCCGACCTGCATAATCGCCATCAGGGTTCTTGAAAATTGATCCAGCGGATGGCATGTTAAATGGAAATTTTGCGTTTCTATCTTTAATATTCTTAAAAATCCTATCTTTGATTAAAGATGGCTGATCTGCCTTTAATTTCAATCTTGCGCTTAGTATTATATCCCCTGTGTTAAAGGCAAGTTCTCTATATTGGAATTTTAGTTCAGATATATCCTTTCTTTCTATTTCTCCTTTTCTATTCAAAAAAGAAACCTCTAAGACTACATCTTTAATCTCTTTGCCCATACTCCCGGCATTCATAGCGATAGCCCCCCCCAATGTCCCTGGAATACCTGCTAAAAATTCAATGCCGGCCAGACCATTTTTTGCGCAATAGGCAACAAGTTTAGGCAATGCTATTGCAGAGCTTGCAAACAAGCCCGAATCAACGATTTTATCATCATCAACAAAGGCTAAAGATCCTCCAAGTGTGATAACAACGCCGTCCAGTCCGCCATCTAGTACAAGAATATTGCTTCCCTTCCCTACCGTTAAATATGGCACCTGCTCTTGAACTAGAAAGAGTAACACCTCCCTTAATCCCTCTACATTACTGGCCCTAAATAAAACCTCTGCATTACCGCCTGCCCGTATTGTGGTGTATTTACTCATGGGAAAATCAAAAATGACTGAATCTCCTCCGAGTTTTTGTATAGCGTTTTTTATGCTGTAATCCATTTTACCCTATACCTTAAAAAACAAGCCCCGGCACTTATCACCTATGTCTGTTTGTAACCGTTCACGGGTTCAGCGTTCTGCCCGCCACAAAAACGGGTCCCGAGCAGGCGCAGGTATTGGAGATTACCCTGACACCAGCGCAGGTC
>JAGYMO010000235.1 GCA_018400255.1 Deltaproteobacteria bacterium | reverse complement strand
ATCAGTAATTTCCGGTTAGGTATTTGCATAACAATCTGAAATTTTGTGATTTTTAAAATTTGACTCAAAACTTGAATAGGCTATATGTTTGTTGGCGATGCGGGTCTCATTCTGTATCTTGATACGAAGTTGCCTGACCCTTTTTATGCTGACTTTTTCATTATGCTGCTCACAGCAATAGATAGCAAGCAGGAGATAGGTAATCAGCCCGGAAAGTATCTGGACCATTAGGCCATAGTCGCTTCTGGCAATCAGATGGTAGACTTTAAGGTGGCGTTTCCACCATGCAAAGAATTTTTCTATATCCCATCTGAGTTTGTAAATAAAAGCGATCTGTTCTGCCGTTAAATCATAACGACTTGTGGCAACCCAGTATTTTTTGTCATCGACACTGAATCCGACAAGCCTGAGAGGCTTTTTGCTCTGATTGACTCCGGCAGTACCCAGTAAAACAATTGCGTCATAAAAGATGGTGCTGTTTGGATTGATTTCATTGTCCTTTATACGTTTTTTCCTTGTACTGGCTTTAATGCGGCATACAAAATGTTTACCCTCTTCTTGCCACTGGTCAAATCGATCGTGTGCTTGATAGCCTCGATCCATAACACCGGTTTGTCCGGGAGAAAGAATCATGCTGACGAAGGCACGTTCAGCCCCTTTGCCGTCAGAGAGAAATATCTTTCTTGGAATGCTGCGGTTTAGATCAAAACCAAGATGCACCTTGGCTTTTTTTGAACCTTTTCTGTAATCGGCCCAGTGCATTGAAAGACATGCATCGATTAAGGATCCGTCGATGCCGATGAGATCTCCAAGCTCATCATATTCTTTTGGTAGGACATTGATTGCCTTGCTTTGCAGGTTTTGGTATATGTGGATAAGCTGTTCAAGTCCTCGGGAATTGATGGCTTCAGAAAAACTGCTTTTTTTGATTCCCTCTTCCGGGGCAATGACCTCACGGGCAAAATCATCTTCTTCAAGGTCCTGAAGGAGATGTTGGGCGGAGGTGTGTTCTTCGAGATGGAAGAATATAAGTGTCTTGAGCTGATCTTCAAAAGTCATTTTCAAAGGTCTGTCTCCTCGCGATTCCAATGGGGGCATGCCGGCCATGGCCCCGTAAACGGGTAAGTATAGTTGCCGAAAAGATGGTGCATCTGTTTTGTTTTGACAATCGAGTGTGTAGGGCATTTTGTAACCTCCTGAAATCATTAAAGATTACAAAATTTTCGCCCACGCCCTAATGGGAATGTCAAGCAAAAAATGGTCTTAACTGACCGATTTTGCTATTATTTTTAAAAAAACATATGCAATTTTCTAACCGGAAGTTACTGGTTTTCAATGATAATCTTGGCACCCCTATTTATTGTGATATAAAAATTATATATTCTGCTTCGAATTTCATTTGAAAGAATAGGTCATATAATTTGGGCAAACAGGTACCTGTAAAACAAGAAACAAGGAATGAGAGATAAGATAATCTTATTGTTGGCTGGCTTCATTTTGTTCTTAGGCAGTGGATGTGTTAGCCAACTTTTCTGTCAAAGATGCTCCAGGAACTATATTAACTACCCTGGAAGATATAAGGACTAATGGAAAACTCCAAAAAAACTACGATAGGATTTATAGGACGTAATAGCGACCCTGGATTTGGTGCCTTGATCAATAAGGCCAAGTCAGAGAAATATAAATCACCAATAATCTTCCCAGCTTTATTTGAACAGCCTGAACCCCAGAAATGTTCGGCCTTTAATGTTGATAAGAAGAAGACATAAATACTCAGTCCTTATAGGCGAACTCCTGTGAAGCGGGACTCTGTTAAAAAACTAAGAAACTTATTTGATCAGTTTATAACCATTTCTGGTTGCAATGACCTTGCCATCTCAACAGCATAGCCTAAGGCTGGAAAATTGATTCCCATATACGTGGTCATCAAGTATGTATCAAAAGGGTGTGTGTTTACACAATTTAAATTCTCTCTCACCCCAATACGATGGTTCCCACCTACGGGGCACCGCTCAGCGGCATCTTCGACAGGCAGAGAACACTGAGGCACAGAGTTTTTTTACAAATTTAATGACCATGCATAGCTGATATACAACCTTCAATAGCTGGCTACGGCCTTATAGAGAGGATAGAGCTCTCGCCACTGGTGAATGGCATGTTTATTTTGTCAAAAAATAGCAGACAATCAAACACCTTTGAACAGCATCACATTTTCCTTCCGGGCCGCTCTCTTTAATCCCTCTGTAAACCCACGCCTGGCAAATATGGCATAATATTCGGTTCTATCATCAATGTTCCAATTCACCTTTTTTGTCTTATTCTCAAGAGATCTTAGCACATTTAAGCCTACAAGTTTAATACTCCATTTGCACTCAGCAAAGATTATCTCCTTTGTCAGGTCATTATAGGCAACGATGTCTATTTCTTCTTTCCTGGTCCACCATTTGCCCCATTTATCAGGTTTAAACGGCAGCTTCCCCTCCTTTGCCAGCATAGGGATTTTATCGAGGCAGGCCCTTTCAAATACAAGAGCGACAAAATTTGCAAAATCCTTCTCTATTTTTTCCAACACGTAATCTTCTTCTTGAATCTCCAGATAACTCTGGTTAGGAAAAAGGTATCTGAACCAGAACCGGAAGTAGTTGTCTTTGATAAAATAGAGGCCCATCTTGCTCTTTTCCGGGTTGTTTTCGGTTATAGGAACCTGCCGCTCTAAAATTTCCAGGTTAATCAGCATGTCCAGATATTTGGTCAGGATGTTTGCCTTTATTCCTATCTTTGAAGCAATGTTTCCTATCTTATGTTCACCCTCGGCAATGGTCTTGAGTATGGAAAAATAATTTATGGTTTCGGTTATTTCCTCATTAAGGATCAGTAATTTCCGGTTAGGTATTTGCATAACAATCTGAAATTTTGTGATT
>JAGYMO010000234.1 GCA_018400255.1 Deltaproteobacteria bacterium | reverse complement strand
TCGCTGAGGTTTTTCAACCCTCGTGACGATGCCTGCTGCATAATCTGGGTTTAAGGCATAGCTAGAGCGGTAAAAATAGAATATCCAGAAGCATGGCATCATGTCATGAACCAATATAGCAAGGGTAAAATCCTTTTCATCTGAAGGTAGATAAGCTTATTGAGGCAGGGAAAGGAGTATCAGCAAGCATATACAGCGAGCACTATACACTAGGGAAAATAAAGGGCAGTATATTAGAAGTGAGAATAATAAAAAAAGGTGGAAACATCTGATGGATAGGCTAAAGACTGCTCAACAGCAGATTTGAGCCCTTAGTCCATTCTAATAATTTCAACTAATTAGCTTTACCGTGTACCTATATTTTATAACCTGAGCTCTCACTCCTCCGTGAATAAAATATTAAGAAACTCGCAGGACTCCAAGGCTGTTACAGAATGCGGCTCTTTCCCATCATGGTAAACTAAATCGCCCTCATTGAGTTCAAATTCTTGTCTTCCATATCTGAATATGTATCTTCCCTTGATAATATATGTTAATTCTCGCCCCTCGTTTTTGTGCCGACTTATAAACTCCCCCCTCTCAGCTTTCCCCAGCGAAACAGAGATATTTTGCTCCAAAACTCCTTTATGCGCAAGGACCTTAAGCATAAAATTTCGACTTTCTATCACTGGCTGTTCACTGCCTTTAATGTGGATTACCTGTTTATTTTCAGCCACCAAAGAAGCTAATGGATAATTCAGATGATAGGCGATATCAGAAAGTAAAGCAACCGAAGGGCTCACTTTCTCCGTCTCAACCCTTTGAATTGTTAAAAAACTTACACCTGTTTTTTCCGCAAGTTCCTTCATCGACATTCCTACAGTCTTTCTAATCTCACGCACACGCTTACCAACGCTTATTCGGTTAGGGTTCATCTAATTACATCATCCTATAAAATTTACTCATTCTCTCCTTTGGAGGCTAAAAGCATCCAACTCGCTTAACGACTAGTCTTCACCGGTAAAAGAATCCAAAAAAAATTTTTGTTTAGAAAATTATCACCACAGCCCCTATAACGTCAAGAAATTAAACATATCCTCATGTATATCTCATAAACTTATTTTCTAGTTCAATTCTCAGGCGCAGTAATTGGCATTAGTATAGCATCTCTAGCTTCTCGGTTAAGAGTTTGGTCAAAAGTCTCATTTACAGCCTCATTTAAGGCAAACTTGGCCAGCCGATTTGATATTGTAGGGTTCTTTACAATTTTCTCGGCCAAATCCATGGCTTCCTTACCTAAAGCATCCAAAGGTACTACCTTATTAACCAAACCCCACTCCTTAGCTTCTCCAGCCTCAATTAACCTGCTAGTAAAAACCAATTCTTTGGCCCTTCCCAAGCCTACGAGAAGGGTGAGTAGTTTAGTTCCAGCGTTGGTGATCGTGGTGCCGATACTTGCCTCCGGAAAGCCTAGTTTTGCTCCTTCTGCTGCGATCCTTATATCGCAGTTCATGGCCCATTCGCATCCAGCCCCCACTGCATAACCATGTATAGCTGCTATCACGGGTTTACCCATGTTTAGGATAACCCTGGTTGTTTCCTGAAGCTCCTCGATCAAGGTAAAGCTTTCTTCAAGAGTTGCACCTGTCGTGTCCTCTCTCAGATCGTGCCCGGAACAAAAAGCTCTTCCCTCACCTCTTAAAACAACCACTTTAACATCGGGATCAGTCTCAGCTGATTTGAGTACCTGTAAGAATTCTCTCGTAAGCTGATTATTTGCGGCATTCAGGACTTCAGGCCTATTAAAGATGATCAAGCCAATGCCATCCTTCTTGTTATATATAATAAATTGCATTTTTCTCACTACCTCCTGATGTTGCTTTGATCTATGTTTATTCTTCTCATAATTTTCAGTTTTGATTTTGGTTCAATTTGGCAGAGAAGTCCTCCGCCAAAAAGATTTTTGAGATTTTTACTAGATTCTCATTACCGTAAAAGATATACCGGGAACATGGCAATCGATGGGATAAGGGTAGTCATAATCAATGCCGCTGCCCAAGCAACAAGAAAAGGCCACGCCTCTCTCCAGATTGCAGCCATATCCACTTGACAAACAGGGGCAGCGATCCAGAGTTGCGGCCCAAAAGGCGGGGTAATTTCTCCAATAAGTGCACACATCACGGCAAGAACTCCATAAAAGACTGGGTCAATTCCAAGGCTGCCAACGGTGGGTAAGAATAATGGTAGGACAATGATTATCATTGGAATGCTGCTAAAAAAGAACCCCATCAAAAGTAATAAAATGTTAACAACCATCAGGAATGCCAAAGGACCTAAATCCATTGATATTACGACTTGTGCTATAAGTTGAGGTAATTCAATATAAGCTAACATCCTCCCCATTATGTCCGAGCCCATAATTAGCATATAAATCATTGAGCTTATTTTGGTTGTACTAATAGCAGATTCAATAAAGCCTTTCCAGGTAATCCCATGATAAAAAAAGACACTCATCAGTACCGAATAGAGACATGCGGTCGAGCCCGCCTGTGTGGGGCTAAAAAAACCACCATAGATCCCGCCAAGAATAATAACTGGCATACCTATTAGTGGTATTATTCCTTTAAATGCTTTCCACCTAACTTTCCATGAGGCCTTAGGGCTAGTAGCATAATTTCTTCTCTTCGAAATTATTATAGCCGTTAGAGACATAAAAATAGCGGTTAAAACACCTGGCCCAATTGCTGCTATGAAAAGCTCAGCGATGGATATATTGTTTAGGGCTCCAAAAATGATAAAAAACAGGCTTGGTGGAATCATAGGTCCAATTTCTGCGGCCGTTACTGCCAATCCCGCGCCAAAAGGTCGATCGTATCCTGTCTGCACGAATATCGGTAGCAATACGGTGCCTATAATTGCGAGGCAAGCCGAAGAAGAACCTGATATCGCACCTAGAAATGTCGCAAAAACAATTGTTGCTAAGGCAAGTCCACCTGGTAAATGCCCAAACATTGCCTGAATAGCATCTTTAAGCGGTGGCATTGCCCCACTTCTCAGCGTTAAGTTCCCTGCCATGATAAAGAATGGGCAAGCCAGAAGAGGGTACGAGTTAATTGACGAAAAAAATAGCTGAGCAAGGACTTTTAAGGGCATCCCCATAACGAATAAAGCGACAACGCTTGATCCAAAAGCGAAGGCAATCGCTAATGGTGACCCGCTGATAAACATAAAGATTATCAGAGCCGCACTTAGGTATACCAAAAACTCCATCGATCAGTCCTTATGTGTTGAAATTAGTGTAGGTTTGATTACCGCTTCTTTCTCAAAACCTGATAAAATTCATATATAGCAAATATACTAAAAATCCCCATTCCTATAGGTACGCTCAGTTGTACAAGCCATTTTGGTATGGGGATGTAACGAGGGTACACAGCGCCCTGAATAAATAATTGATGTACAAGTAAAATTCCACTAATGCATACTGCTACTGCATAAATAGCCGTCATAAATACGTTAAAAGTATCAATAACAAGTCTTGGCAAACCTTTGAGGTAGTTTCGTAGAAAGTCTACTGAGACATGCTCTCCATCTGCCAATACCGGACCAGAGATTAGAAGAACTGCCCAGATTGTTAGCCAAATGGAAAAATCTATAAGAAAATCATAGGAAACATGGAACACTAGCCTAAGCCCTACCTCAAGCAAGTTAACAATCACAGCTCCAGCAAGAAGGGATCCGCAAATGCTATCATATACTGGACGTGCTGACCTCATAAGAATTGATCCTCCATTTTTTTTGATACTTTAGGCAGGCAGATCAATAATTTTTGTTTTTTAGATTAAACATTACTAAAAGGCCTCATGTCATCAATCTGCCGCCACATCAATTATCCGCTCATCGAACTGAGTCAATAGCTTGTATAAATTTTGGATCAATATCGGAGACTACTCCTTTGATTGAGTCCTTCATGATTTTCTGAATTCTCACAGCCTCTTCTTTCTTAGGTCGACATAGCTCAAGGCTAGGATTATTATCCCACTCCTGAATAAAGCCCCTTTCTGTCTTGCGGAAAAATGGCTCCATATCAATCCTCTCGAATGGTGCGTTTAGGCCCTCTCTCTCCTCCGGTGAAAGAGATTCCCACCACTTTGTATTTACAACAATGCATATAGGCTGTATTGCTACAGGTACCAGCACCGCATATTTAGTATAACGAGGTAGCTCATAAAAACCCATACCGCCAGGAAAGTCAGTTAATACACCATTGAACATTTTCGTTTGAAGTCCTGTAACAACCTCTGTATAAGGGACTGCAACACCTGTGATACCCAATCCTGCAAGGGCTTTTGAAAATGCCTCCCCACCAGGATACCGGATCTTTTGACCCTTAAAATCTTCTGCTACATTTATTGGCCCCTCACTTGTGAAGATAAACCAGCTTCCTGTGTCAAAGGCCCACTTTAGAATTGTAACCCCTTTTTCCTTGGCCATTTTGTTTGCTAGTTCCTTCCATGCCGGTGTTTCCAGCACTCGCAAAAAATGGGCCCAGTCTTGTATTACACCAGGGGCCTCGAGCAGCTTCCAAGCCGGATAAAGTGCTTCTAGGAAATGAGGTCCGGAATATGTTAAATGGAGAGTCCCCATTGAGATCGCTTCCAGGGCATCATTCTGATTACTAAACAGCGTGCCTTTATCCATTGCTTTCAATGCATACTTGTCTTTAAGTGAAGGGTGTGTCTGTATTCTGCCAAGGAGAGTATTCATATAAATCGTGATACCCAAAAATTCAGTTTGCTCTGGATAAAATGGATTTCCGACTGCAAAAAGAATTTCAGTTTTACGTGCCTCAGTTTTAACTGGCATGAGCACACTTATTATCAATGCTATTAGCACTCCAAAAAATATACTTCTTCCCCAGACTCTTGCTCTCATTCTTCTACCTCCTTTAAATAACCTTTTATAGAATTTAGATTAGCCGTCCCGAAAACAAACAATATTACTACATCACCTCCTTTCAAAAACTTAACCTTCTCGCTTAAATGTTTCCCGGGGATAAATACCCGGTTTAAACCGAATAGCCATAACTCTAATTTGCTTCCTTTATTCTCAGTCTATCATAAGCACCCTGGGTCAGATCTGATTTTTCCTCAATTAATTTCCGCTTTTGAACCCTCTCGGATGGTGTCTTGGGCAAACTATCTCTGAATTCAAAATACCTGGGCACCTTGAATGCTGCCATGTTGTTTTCACAAAACGCCTCAATCTCCTCATATGAAGCAGTTTCATTTGGTTTCAAAATTATGTAAGCTTTAGCTTCTTCGCCTCGAATTTTGTCCGGCACTGCAATAACAGCTGCGTCCATAATTTTATGATGACTCATTAGCACCTGCTCAAGCGATGAAGCGGAAATATTCTCTCCACCTCTCCGAATAATATCCTTTTTTCTGCCCACGAAATGATAATCGCCGTCACTGTCCTTGTACCCTAAATCTCCGGAATGGAACCAGCCTCCTCTAAAGGCATAATCAGTAGCTTCAGGGTCCTTATAATAACCTGTCATCATGCCCCTAGAACGCTTCAAAACAATCTCGCCAACCTCTCCCTGCTTCACTTCAACATCATTTTCATCTACAATCTTAGCCTCCCTGTAGTATACTGGCTTGCCAATACAGCTTGTTCCAACTTTTCGGTCCATATTTAAATGAACTGCAATATCAGCAGCTGTCTCAGTAGATGCATAAATTTCGTAAACTGGCACATTAAACCTTTCCTCCCAGGCTTTATGCATAGCAGGCGGCATCCCAGAAGTCTGAACGATTCTAACTTCATGCTTTTTATCCAGATTTGACTGAGGCATGTTAAATAAGAAGGAGGTCATCGAACCTATACAATAAAAACAAGTAATACGGTATTGGCGAACTTGTTCCCAGAATTTGCTCGTGCTGAATTTCTCAGCAAACGCCAGGGTAGAATTTCTGGTCATGACCATTAGTGTATTCCATTGCGGATCCATGTAATAATATGGCTGCGCCGTGAAGACACGATCATTCTCTTTAAGATTAAAGAGTGCTGCCTGTATCTCAGCCAAGTTAATGAAGTAATAATGGCTAGCCATACAACCCTTGGGGTTCCCCGTTGTCCCTGAGGTGTATAATAGAACTGCAAGGTCATCTTCACTTATGTTTACTGGTGTCAGCACCGCAGGGTTTTCTAGCAATTCAGCGTATGGTGTATTTCTGTCATCCTTGAAATTATCAATATTGATAATATGCTCTAAGAATTTCAAATCATGGAAAATTTGAGCTATCATATTGCTGTGCTGGCTTGACATAACAATCAATTTCGCTTCAGAGTGATTTAAGATATACTTCGCTTCATCGTCAACAAAACGGGCATTTATAGGCACCATCACAGCGCCTATCATGTTAGCCGCAAGCCAGCATAAGGGGAATTCAAGACAATTGGGAAGAAGTATTGCTATTTTATCACCTTGCTTAATGCCAAGATTTAAGAACCCATTAGCGATTCTGCTTATTTTATCAAATACCTGTGCGTAACTGAGGTTTTCGTCCTTAAAGGTGAGAAGGGTTTTATCAGGGCTTCTGTTCACCGATTTTTCTACCAATGCCCTAATTGTTTTTTTCTGATCATCCAGCATGGTGCTTCTCCTTTGATTACATATTATTGGCCTAAATATATCAGATTTTATATATTGTCAAGCAAGATTTATCAAATAGAATATATTTTACAATATTATGCCTTTGCCAAAAATTTAGTTCGAGCAAATACCTTAAAGTCTTCTTTATTGATCGACGTCAACTATTTTTTCCCTTGACGACAATTAAAATTCCCGGCTTACCAT
>JAGYMO010000233.1 GCA_018400255.1 Deltaproteobacteria bacterium | reverse complement strand
GACTCTAAAATAATAAAAGAGGTTTTTTAAGAGGCGTATTTTTAAGTTTTTCTCATTTCAAGAACTGGTATTTATATCTATTAAATATACGAAAATGTAATATCGCGTGTCTATTCGACTGCCTGTGGCAAAGTTTTCCTATATGCCCTTCTCAATGCCCGCCTTTGCTAAGGGAAGCAGTGACGAATCCTTGTACTTATCAACAAAATCCTGAAAAATATCTTTAGATTTTTCAAACTGCCCACTTAGGCTATATATTCTACCTAAAGAAAACATAGCCTCTTCTTTCAGGAGATCGTTCCTGCCACTGAGTATTTTTTGCAAATAGCTTATTGAAGACTGATAATCATTTTTTGCCTCATAAGCCGCTGCAAGGCCAAACAAAGACATAGAATCGTATATGGAGTCAGTCTCATCTTTGGCGAGATATGATTTATATAGTGATATGGCCTCATCGTATTTCCCTTGGCCAAACTTTAAATAAGCCATCTGAGGTATTGAAAGTGTGGCAAATTTTGTCCATCCATATTTTTCTATAAGCCTATCAAACTCTTCCATGGATTCTTTGATGACCTCTTGCCTTTTACTGCCGGAAACGTCTGAAACAAGGTTTTTATAGGCAATATTATACGCGGCTAGTGCCTTTTCATTTACATGCCTTATATAAAGACCTGCTATTATTACAATGACAAAAAGAGCCACTAAACTTATAAGAGCATATTTAAACTGCTTTGCGTGGGCAGCAACGTAATTGGACATCCTGCCGGATAATGAAATAAATTCATCTTCCTTTTGAAGTAACTCTTTTCTTGATATCTTTTGTTTGGCCATATTTCTTAAACCCATCCATTCTTTAGATTTAATTTGGTATATTCAATTAGATTTAAACACTTATATTCTTAAAAAACCTATTAACCAGCCATTACTATGTTGGCAAAAAGAGTGTTTTTAAGAAATAAACTAATCTCATAACTATCAGATGCATTATATTTCTTCAACAAAAAAATGTTTCCCTGGACTCCTATGCAATTTCCATTCAATACACTAATCTTGCCAGCCATATACCCCGACTAAATTTACAAACCTGCATCCGCCAAAATTTTTTTGCTCCAGCAAGCTACCTTGCCTCTTAATGAATATCAATTCCTGATTGTATTTATCCCCCACAGGAATAATCATCCTCCCATTATCTGCTAACTGATCTGTTAAAGGCTTCGGGACACTGGGGGCCCCTGCGGTTACCATTATGGCGTCAAATGGGGCATATTCGCTCCATCCTAATGTTCCGTCAAAGGCCTTGAAAAGAATATTATCATATCCAATTTTTTCCAATAATTTTCTTGCGTTGACCAAGAGTGATTTTATCCTCTCTATTGTGTAAACCCTGCTTGATAGTTCGGCTAATATAGCAGTTTGATATCCGGAGCCAGTGCCTATCTCAAGTGTTTTTTCAATCCCTGTTAGCTCCAGCGCCTCTGTCATAAGTGCAACTATATAAGGCTGGGATATGGTCTGTTTTTCACCTATAGGAACCGGATGATCATTGTATGCCTCTCCTGAGAGCGCCTCCTCAATAAAAAAATGCCTTGGCACATTACTCATTGCCTCGAGAACCGCCTTATCTTTTATTCCTCGAGTGATTAATTGGTTTTTTACCATCTTCTCTCGTGCAAGCCTAAAATCATTCTCCATGAGGTATACAATCCCTTTCTTGTTCAGGTA
>JAGYMO010000232.1 GCA_018400255.1 Deltaproteobacteria bacterium | reverse complement strand
CCCGGTTAGCCATAGCACAGCCGCCTTATGTTTATTGCGTTCTTCCCTTGTTCTGCGTGATATGTTCCACCCCGTCCAGATAGTATGAGGGGATTTTCTCTGGATTACACCTTCTGCCTCTTTTTTTCCTGCGATATCTTCAACTCGCCTGGTTACGCCCCGTATCATACCTGCGGCAACGGTATTATTAGAGTGAGGGTCTATCAGTATAAAACTTCCTGTGCCGTGGTTTATCTTGTATGGGTCAAAGAATATGGAGGAGGATGTCTCTATTTCTACCCTGCCGATCTCGTTTAGCTTGAGTGTGTCGGCCTTTTCTCTGTGAAGGGTGTTAACATCCATTTTATAGAGTATATCATGGATGAATGCCCTGACTGTTTTTGTGGTGTGCTTCAGTATATACCTTGTATTCAGGGACATGGCCTCCTCGCTCATCCAGCAGACAATAGCCTCAAAGTGATCGCTTACCTGGGGAAGGTTGTTTTTTCGAACAATCATATCCCCCCGGCTGATATCTATTTCATCCTCCATTGTCAGCACTACGGACTGTGGCGCGAATGCCTCTGATATCTCACCATCGTATGTAACAATTGATTTAACGGCGGAGGACCTTCCCGAGGGAAGGACTACAATCTCTTCTTCAGGGGAGATTGTCCCTGAAACTATTGTGCCTGCAAATCCCCTGAAATTAAGATTAGGCCTGAGTACATGCTGAACAGGGAAGCGGAAATCCACAAGGTTTTTATCAGCGGTAACATGAATGGTTTCCAGATAATGGAGCAAGGTCCCACCACTATACCAGGGCATTTTATTGCTTTTCTCTACGACATTATCGCCCTTCAGGGCAGATACAGGTATAAAGATGATGTCGTGGATGTCCAATTTTTCAGAAAATGCCTGGTATGATTCTACTATGTTTTTATATACCGATTCAGAGTAGTCCACGAGATCCATTTTATTTATGGTTACAATAAGGTGGGGTATCTGAAGGAGAGATACGATTATGCCGTGTCGTTTTGACTGTGTCAGGATACCATTTCTTGCATCAATAAGTATGATGGCAAGCTCCGCGTGCGAGGCACCTGTTATTGTATTTCTGGTATATTGGATATGGCCGGGTGTGTCTGCTATGATAAACTTCCGTTTAGGGGATTCAAAGTAACGGTAGGCAACATCAATGGTGATGCCCTGTTCCCGTTCGGCTGAAAGTCCATCAAGGAGTAATGCGAGATCTACATCTTCATAACCCTTCCGCTGTGATGTTTTCTCAACGGCCGCATACTGGTCCAGAAAAATTGAATTTGTCTCATAAAGGAGCCTGCCTATAAGGGTGGACTTTCCATCGTCAACGCTGCCTGTGGTGGCAAGCCTGAGAAGGGGTTTTTCATGTATTGACATTAAAAGTATCCCTCCTTTTTTTTGTCTTCCATTGCAGAATCACTGCCAAGGTCAATTAAACGGTTTTCTCTCTCCGATTTCTTTGTGTTTATTACCTCAAGGATAATATCGTCGAGTGTGGTCGCGTTTGACTCTATGGCGCCGGTACAGGGGATGCAGCCGAGGCTCCGAAAGCGGCACATAGTGTTTTCTATTTCGTCTTTTTCAAGGGTGGTTTTTGAGCTGTTTTCAACAGTAGAATAGGAGGAAAGCGGGATAAGCATGCCATGGCGTTTTATTACATCGCGCCTTTGGGCAAAATATATGGGAACAACAGGTATGTTTTCTTGTTTTATATACTGCCATATATCCACCTCGGTCCAGTTGCTCAGGGGAAAGACACGAACAGAGTCGCCTTCATCAAGCCTGGTGTTATAAAGGTCCCACAATTCAGGACGCTGATTTTTAGGGTCCCATTGGCCCAGGGCATCCCTTATGGAGAAAACACGCTCCTTGGCGCGAGATTTTTCCTCCTCCCTTCTTGCTCCTCCAAATGCCGCATCAAAGGTATGCTTTT
>JAGYMO010000231.1 GCA_018400255.1 Deltaproteobacteria bacterium | reverse complement strand
CACCTGGTTTCGCCGATTCGCTTTGCGAACGGCGGGGCTTAGTGGTGTGACATCCCGACTAGAGGCGCATTCATCTACGGCTAAAGCCGTGGCTTTCTGCGGTCGGGGTAAAATGACTTTTTGCGAAACCATCATTATTGATCAGCTATTTTTTTCCTTTGAGAAGGGAATCAAGGCCGGCGAAAGGCTTGTAAGTAGAAGCTGTCTCTTGATTATCTCCAGGTGTTGGTTTGTCGTACCACTCTGAATCGAGATATCGTGAGTGCTCATCGTCGTGACAATATATACAAAGCAGTTCCCAGTTGCTTCCGTCAGGGGGATTGTTATCATGGTTATGGTCTTTGTGGTGGACTGTTAGCTCGCTAAGTCTTTTTCCAGAAAATTCCCGTCCACAACGAGCACAGACATGGGGGAACATCTTGAGCGCTTGAGCCCGGTACTCCCTTTCGCGGCGCTCTCTAGCTCGCCTGGCCTCAGCAACAATCATATGTGACTTGTCTTCGCCTGATCCTGTTTTTTTTGATGGCATATGGTCACCTTCTAATTAAAACCATGCATTTATTCAAGCGCCTGAAGGCCTTTTTGTAGATCTTTTATGAGATCATTACTGTCTTCAAGACCTATATTCAAGCGTATTACAGCTTTACCTGAATACTCCGACCCAAAGACACGTTTATATTTTCCGGCAGTAATAAGACTCTTAAAGCCTCCCCAGCTAAAGCCGATACCAAATAAATCGAGTGAGTTTATAAACGAGGCAATTTTTTCATCTGAATAATCTTCTTTAAATGTAAAGGCAAAAAGGCCTGAAGACCCGGCAAAGTCTCTTCTCCAAATATGATGCTGGGGGTGTGTTTGCAGGGCAGGATGAATAACTTTATCTACTAGATCTATGGTTTCAAGCCATCTCGCAACCTTTATTGCGGAGATTTCATGCTGCTTTAATCTTAGCGGCAGTGTTTTGAGTCCACGCAATGCAAGGTAGCAGTCATACGGTGGCGCAAAAATCTCCATGGTGCTGTAAAAATTATCAAATTTATCGGAGTATTTCTCGTTAACCGTAATAGCGCCTAAAAGTATATCAGAATGACCGGAAATATATTTTGAGACAGATTGGATGGATATGTCAACACCTAATTGTAAAGGCTTCAGGTAAAGCGGTGTTGCCCATGTGTTATCAAGTACTGTAATAACATTTCTTTCGCGGGCAATCGCAGTAATGGCTGGTATATCCTGAATTTCAAAGGTATTTGATCCAGGGGATTCCAGGAATATTAATTTTGTGTTCTTTTTGATGTGTTCGGCAATATCAGTGCCTGCTGAAGCAGGGGCAAAGGTGGCTTCGACATTATATCCGGAAAGGATTTTATTACAAAAGCGTGCTGTAGGTCCGTAAACATTCTCACATAAGATAATGTGATCGCCACTTTCCGTAAATGCAAACAATGTATTGATTATCGCACTTATTCCTGACTGAAAGGCCCTTGTAAGGTGCCCGCCCTCGAGTTCCCTCAATGTCTCTTCGAATGCCCTTTGTGTGGGAAGACGGTTTGTACCATAACATATACCGTCATATTTTCCCGATCTTGCAAGGACCATATCTTCATATTTTTCGAGCAGGACGGTTGATCCATTATAAACAGGGGGGTTTACTGTTTTAACCCTTTTGCCTTCAATTACATCATGGTACTCATTCGATTGTATAAGTTTTGTTGAATCGCTCATAGCCAAATTTTCCTTAGATAAAAAGTATACGTATTACGTGTATCCCTAAATAGCGTTGTATATGGTTTAACTAAAAAAGCTAAAGGTAAAATCTATGGTCTTTGCACTATCATTTTGTTATTACTTTGAAAATTTTGTCATTTTATGGAATATTTCATAGCATAGTATATTTAGGGTGTAGATTGCAATTCTACCGCGTATTTTTTCAATTTGATCATAAAATAGGCCTTGTGTGAAGTTATTAAAACAGAAATGATAAAAATAACGTGATAATAAAAAATATGTAAGTGCTCAGGTATAGTGCCACAAAGTTTATGAAGTTTAACGCTTTTTTAGCAATAATGGCATGTTATATGAAGAATCTGGTTTTGAGTAAAATTAGATTTACTATTATTTGATTAAAGAATTGACACTGTTTTTTCAATCTCATATCCTACTATCTTTAAGATATTTGGAATTGCGCAATTACAGAATAAAAATTTTACAATCAAGATAATATAAGCCAATGACTATTCGTAGGGTACTCATTTATGCCCCAATATTTGTTATAGTGTTTTTGTTACAATCGTATTTTTGGGTACCTACCTATGAGGAGCAATCAAGGGGAAACCCTGATAGATTGAATGAATACATTGCCGCCTCCATAGGTGATGCTCAAATATTAAATCCTGTCTTATCGTCGGATTCCGCCAGTAGTCAAATTGAGTCTATGGTATTTGAAGGCCTTTTGGATCGAGATGAGAATCTTAGCTTCAGGGGCCGCCTTGCTCAATCATGGGAAATTTTTGAAGAGGCCTTTTTTTATGTCAATGATAGCTCGATAATTCCTGGTGTGGGTGTCGCAGATGCTGATCAGATAATACGGTTTTTAAAAAAAGAACAACACAGTAAAATCTATAAAGACTCTTCTCTTAATGCCTCCCTCAACAATATAAAAGATATCTCGTTTATCCCTTCCGATGAGTTTGTAGTTACTAAACATGCAGAGTCACCTGTCAAGGATCAAAAATATAAAGAGATTAAAATTCAAGTAAGTGCGCCGGCAAGACTAAAATTAACACTTGCAAGGGTTGACCAAGATCTTTTTCAAAATCTTGCAAAGATATTAGGTGACGACTTTTTTAACTCCTTTCAAGCTGAAAAATATATAAACACTTTTCAGCCGTTGGAGGAGGAACAATTTTCTCAATATGCCAAGGAAATTCTCCCTTCCACAGAACAAAACCCTGTATTGATTTTTCATTTGAGGCCTAATGTAAGGTTCCATGATGGGCACCTGCTTGATGCATATGATGTGAAATTTACATATGATGCTATTATAAACCCAAAAAACCTGTCGCCGCGCATATCGGATTATGAACCAATAAAGACAATAGAGGTCAATGATCCTATGACGGTACGTATTGTTTATAAACGCCTTTATTCACCCGCAGTGGGGACATGGGCTATAGGCATACTCCCGGAACACCTGCTTAACAGGCAATCCTTACGGCAAGAGGCTATAGATGCGGGAAGGGATCCAAATAATTTTTCTATGCGTGAAAGCTCCTTTAATCGGCATCCTATTGGCTGCGGCCCTTATAAGTTTCGTGAATGGAAGCCGGATCAATATATTAGCCTGGATTGCTTTGATGATTATTGGGAGGGAAGTCCAAATTATAAGCAGTATATTTATAGGATAATACCGGATCTTCTGACACAGGAAATGGAATTTTATGCCGGTACGGTTGATAGTTATGGGGTTCAGCCCCATCAGGTAAAGAGACTCAAAAATGATCCTGCATACCAAAGTTTTTCCGGTCTTTCCTTTGGTTATACCTATATTGGATATAATATGAGAAGGGCGCCTTTTAATGACGTTAGGGTTCGCATGGCCTTGGGCATGGCAATTGATGTGGAGAAAATTATAAAATATGTGCTTTACGGTGAGGGAGAGAGGATTACAGGTCCGTTTGCTAAACAGACAGATTATTACAATCACAGCATCAAACCGATTTCTTATGACCCTGAGGGTGCGCTGATGCTGCTTAAAGAGGCAGGATGGGAAAGAAATGCGAAGGGCTGGCTGGAAAAGGACGGCAAAAGACTTCAATTTACACTTATCACTAACAGCGGAAATGATTTGCGAAAGTCGATCCTGGCTATCACCCAGGAGGCCTGGAAACAGATAGGTATTGACGTGAGGACGGATCTTCTGGAATGGGCTGTATTTATCCAGGAGCGCGTTGATAAAGCGGATTTTGATGCCCTTATCCTGGGATGGAGCATGGGAATTGAACCTGATCTATACCAGATATGGCATTCCAGCCAGGACAATCCCTATCAACTCAATTTTGTAGGGTATAATAATCCGATTGCAGACGACCTTATAGTAAAGATACGAAAAGAATATGACCATAACAAGCAGGTGGGATTCTGCCATAGGCTTCATGACATAATTGCCAAGGATCAGCCTTATACATTTCTCTATGTTCCAAAGTGGACGGCTGTGCTGGATAAAAAAATTGTAATAAAGGAGACGGATCTGAAGGGTACTATTGTTTATAAAAAGATTAAACCCACTAAAACAGGCAGTTATACATTTCATTTTAACAAATGGATAAAACTGCCGGAGGCGCCTGACTTTGATCCTGAAGGATAGGGTTAAGGAATTTGGTACGTAAGTTTAATTGATCCGTATGAGTTTTATAATGATTTAATCATTAAGAAAAAGGTCAAGATGCTATCATTTATTGGAAGAAGCGTAATACAGAAAATTGTTACACTTTTTTTTGTATCAATAGTCTCCTTTCTTATTATTCATATGGCGCCTGGCAAGCCAAGTCAGGTAGATCCACTTAATCCAAAGTTTACGCCCGAGATGGTTGAGCGTTTTCGGAAAGAGTTTCATCTGGATAAGCCCCTTTATACCCAGTATTTTTACTTTTATCATGACCTTTTCACCGGGAAAACAGTTTCTTGGAAAGACAACCAGCCAGTGCTTGCAAAGATATTTGAGCGGTTTTTGAACAGCCTCCCCCTTTTTATTGTTGGTACTATATTGACATGGACTCTTTCTTTTCCTGTTGGTATTCGCTCGGCCCTTCATAGAGGAGGTCTTTATGACAGAAGTGCCACATTTTTTTCCTATCTCTTCATATCTATTCCAGGTTTTTTCTTCGCCTATATTCTTATTATTTTTGTGGTTAACTCTTTCCATGTGCCGGTAATAGGTATGGAAACATTTGGATTGGAATCTCTCTCCTGGCAGCGCATGTTTATGGACCGTATCTGGCATTTGCTGATCCCCTCTATTCTGGGAGCTACCGGAGGGATTGCTGTATTGTCGAGATATGTACGGAGTCAGATGCTTGAGGTGGAAGGCCAGGATTATGTACGCACTGCAAAGGCAAAGGGCCTCACCGCGGAACAAGTGCACTATAAACATGCGCTCCGCAACGCGCTTTTGCCCTTTGTGACCATGTTTGGTCTGATTCTGCCGGGACTCATTGGCGGGTCTGTAATAATTGAGTCTATTTTTTCATGGCCGGGCATGGGAAGAATGGCATATGAGGCTATATTGGCTAGAGACTACCCAATTATCTTGACCGTTAATTTTATTTCCGCTGTGCTTGTGCTTGGAGGCACCTTTGTTTCCGATTTACTTTATATGGTTGTTGATCCCAGGATACGGTTGTAGTGGAAAATAATAAATCGAACATAGATATGGAGCTGGAGACACCTGTAGTCGGGCAAGTAAAATCAAGGAAACGTGAGTTATTGCGTTTGCTGAAGGAAAATAAACTTGCCTTTATTGGCCTTATTATTTTCGTTATCTTTTTCATTACCGCCCTTTTAGGCCTTTTGCTCACATCCGGCAAAGAGCCGGTCTTTGATCCGTCCATGGTTAGGCTTCAGGAGAAGTTACTGCCGCCCCTGGCCAGTCCACATTTGGAGTCGTTGCGTCCTCATGAAGTGCCTAAAACAGGGGTGTATGTTTTTGGTACCGATGATCTAGGCAGGGATGTCTTTGCAAGAATGTTGCAAGGGGCATGGGTATCCCTTACAGTCGGATTTGTTGCTGTTGGTATAGCGGTTCTTGTAGGTTTATTTATGGGAGGTATCGCGGGATATTTTGGGCAAAAATATATTGGTCTTGATCACATTATTGTGGTCCTGTTATTTTCCACAGGGGCAACATTATCTCTTACAGGGAAAAGTTTCACAGGCTTTATAGTTATTGTCATTGACCTTGCCTTTGTTTTTTCCCTTGCCCTGATACGGTGGAAATCTCGTAAAAGCAGGTATTTCAAGTGGCTGGACCTGCTACGAAAAAAGACCTTATCAATTGACACCTTGATTATGCGAGTTGTGGATATAATGCTCTGTTTCCCAAGTTTTTTCCTGATATTAACCGTAGTTGCGCTTTTACCGGCAAGCATCTACAATATCATGATTGTAATCGGGCTGACGAGCTGGATGGGGACCACTCGATTTGTCCGGGCTGAATTTCTATCACTTAGAGAGCAGGATTTTGTTACCGCAGCAAGGGCATTAGGGGTTAATGACTATAGGATCATATTTCGTCACATGATACCTAACGCTATTGCACCTGTACTGGTAAGCGCAACCATAGGTATCGCTACTGCTATTTTGACGGAAGCAGGCCTGAGTTTTCTCGGATTTGGTGTTCCTCCGCCCAATGCAACATGGGGAAATATTCTCTCCGACGGGAAGCGCTTTATATTTGATGCCCCCTGGCTGACCTTTATTCCAGGCTTTGCTATCTTACTAGTTGTATTGTCCTTTAATCTTTTTGGCGAGGGACTCCGGGATATAATGAACCCAAAACTCAGGGAACGACACTAATGCTATCTGTCAAGGATCTCAAGGTGTATTTCCAGGTGGATGGCGGGTTTTCAAGGGCTGTTGATGGCGTGAGTTTTGAAATACAAGACGGGGAGACAGTTTGTCTTGTTGGGGAATCTGGATGCGGAAAGAGCGTGTCCGCCTTGACCATTATGGGAATACTGCCTCAGCCTCCTGGTAAAATCATAGGGGGAACTATCTTTTTTAAGGGTCAAGATCTTTTGCTCATGAAAGAGGAGGAGATGCAAAAGGTTCGAGGTAATCATATAGCAATGGTTTTCCAGGAACCTATGACATCCCTTAACCCTGTTTTTACCATAGGAGACCAAATCGAGGAGGCAATCAGAATACATGAGAGAATAGATGAGGCCGAGATGAGAAAGAGGTCTATACAGGCCCTTAAAGATGTAGGTATGCCATCACCGGAGCAGCGCATTAATGATTACCCCCATCAGCTTAGTGGCGGGCAAAGGCAGCGTGTAATGATTGCCATGGCATTGGCATGCAACCCTGATCTTGTGATTGCCGACGAGCCGACTACTGCCCTTGATGTTACAGTACAGGCACAGATTTTGAATCTCTTTAAGGATTTGCAGCAAAAGAGACGTATGTCCCTTCTCTATATTACACACGACCTTGGTGTTGTTGCAAAAATAGCTGACCAGATTTATGTAATGTATGCGGGAATTATTCTAGAGAAAGGCGCAGCGAGGGATATTTTTTATAATCCATGTCACCCATATACAAGGGCTCTTCTGGCATCACTTCCAAGTCGTTCAAAAAGGGGAAGCAAGCTCTACAGCATACCGGGAAGCGTGCCTGATCCTGCCCATACGCCGAAAGGCTGCCCCTTTCATCCAAGATGTAGCTTTGCCCTGGAATCTTGTACGAGTCAATTCCCAGGTATGAGTGATTGGGGAAATGGGCATTTTAGCAGATGTCCGGTTATTTATGATAAAGAAGCCGGAAAAGGTGGAAATTGAAAATTGCACTATGATATCTACATCACCATTATCTAATCAGGATATTCTAAGGGTTGAGGGCCTTAAAAAATATTTTCCTGTACGAAGGGGGTTTTTCCAGAATGTTATAGGCTGGATAAAGGCTGTTGACGGCGTTGAGCTTTCAATCGGCAGACATAAGACCCTCGGGCTCGTTGGAGAGAGCGGGTGTGGGAAATCCACTATTGGACAGCTTATTTTAAAGCTCATAGATCCTGATGGTGGAAGGATAATGTATAGGGACAAAGAAATTACACGTCTGTCACAGGGTGAAATTAAACCACTCAGAAAAGAGATGCAAATTATCTTTCAAGATCCTTTTGGATCCCTAAATCCAAGAATGACTGTTGGCCAGTCTATTGATGAAGGACTCAGGGTTCTACATATGAAAGGGCATAACGAGAGATCCGAGCGCGTAGAAGAACTCATGCAGATGGTTGGCATTTCCCCGGGGGCGGCTGATCGCTATCCGCATGAGTTTAGTGGTGGCCAGAGGCAGCGTATAGGAATAGCAAGGGCTTTAAGTGTTGAACCATCATTGATTATATGTGACGAGCCCGTATCCGCCCTCGATGTGTCGATACGGTCCCAGATTATTAACCTCCTCAAAGAGCTACAAGACAGCCTCGGGCTCAGTTATCTTTTTATTTCACATGATTTAACGGTTGTTGGATATATTAGCGATAGTATAGCGGTAATGTATTTAGGACAGATTATGGAGTATGGGCCGGCAGGGGTACTTTATGATAATCCATTGCATCCGTATACCGTAGCACTGCTTTCAGCCATACCCGAACCTGATCCAGATGATAGACGTGAGTTAAAGGCTCTAAAGGGTGAGGTTCCAAGCCCATTTAATCCGCCACCTGGCTGTAAATTTCAGGGTAGATGCCCTTTTGTTGAGAAAAGGTGCAGGGAAGAAGACGTTGCCTTTTACCAGGTAGGTGATGGGCATGCAGTTAGGTGCTGGAAGGTAGCAGGAGGATAAAATTACGATGTCACAAGAGCGATTAAGCATTATAAAAAAGACTATAGGGCAGGCTTTAAACGGTGTAGTGAAAAAATACCCTAAAAATGTGGCCCTTGTTTATCCGGATCAAAATATAAGATATGACTACAAGATGTTCTTGGTAGAGATAGACAGGCTTGCGAAGGGGTTCTTGAAAATTGGATTAGAAATTGGAGATAAGGTGGCGCTTTGGGCAAATAATATTCCACAGTGGATTATTTGCCAGATGGCCCTGGCAAAAATAGGGGCTATTTTGGTGCCTATCGACCCCGGGATACGGGTGGGTGATCTAAAGTACATTTTAGAGCAGTCAGAGACAAGCTATATAGTTATGGAGAAGGGCCTGGAAGGGGGAGAATATGTATCGATGCTTTCCGGTATAGGCCATGGGTTATTATTTAAACACATTGTTATAGGTGGGGGCAATGACAAAGATGCTGTATCCTGGGAGAGATTGTCGGGCATGGGGGATCAGCTTGACCCTCAAATACTGGCTGAAAGGGAGGAGCAAATTAGAGTAAACGATCCTGTTGCCATAATGTATACATCAGGTACTACCGGCAAACCAAAAGGAGTTGTCCTGGATCATGCGGGCCTGATCAATAAGTCTGTGTCTTCAGCACATAGGCAAGGCCTGGTAGATAAGGACAGGCTGTGCCTTTTTTTTCCGCTGTTTCATATGTTTGGTAATACATGTGCAGCACTGACAGGGATACTTAGCGGTGCCACAATAGTAATGCCCTGTAAAATTTTTGAGCCCTCTAAAATACTTTCTTCAATTTATAGGGAAAAATGTACTGCTATGTACGGATCACCGAGTATGTTAATAACACTTGTTGATCATGGTGATTTTAGTCCTGAAAAATTCAAAACATTAAGCAAGGGTATCATAGGTGGATCACCATGCCCTGCAGAATTAATGAGGAGACTTGTGGAGGATTTTGGGGTATCAGATATTACCGTTGCTTACGGGATCACAGAAACCTCATCCTGGATCACCATGACTAAACCAGGGGATCCTTTGGATTTAAGGGCCTCAACAATAGGCACTGCCCTGGAATGTAATGAGGTAAAAATTTTAAACCCTATTAGCGGTAAAGAAATGCCCGCAGGCCATCAAGGGGAACTTTGCGCACGGGGGTTTCTCATGAAGGAATATTACAAACTGCCTGCTGCAACAGCCTCTGCTATTGATAAAGACGGCTGGTTTCATTCAGGGGACCTTGGTGAGGTGAGCAAAGAAGGCTATTTTAAAATAACAGGCAGGCTTAAGGATGTCATCGTAAGAAATGGTGTTGAGATTTACCCGACAGACGTGGAGGAGATAATTTACAAATTACCTGGAGTATCAGAGGTACAGGTATTTGGATTTTCATATTCGGGAAAGGGGCAGGAGGTTGCCGCATGGGTTAAACGCAGGGAGGGGTCAAATCTGTCTCTGAGGGATCTTAAAGAATATGGAAAGGAAAATATTCATGAGAATAAAGAACCCCATTATTATAAATTTGTACATGAATTTCCAATGACTGCATCAGGTAAGGTACAGAAATACAGACTCGCAGAATTGGCTGAAAAGGAGCATCTTAAATAATACTAAAGAGGCAATAAATATGAACATAGACGCGGGAGGGCTTGAGCAGGCCCTTAACATGGAAGACCGGAACCAGACGCTTCTTGTAGCACGTGGTATGCTCTCAGGGGAAAATAAATCAAGTAGATACTTTTGATAATTTGTTGCTGCTCAGGTGTATAGACTGAAGGAAGAAGGACGACGGGAATGAATAACACCAGCATGTGCTTTTGCTTATTGCTTCAGCCTTCAGCCTTTTACCTTCTACCTTTAACCTTCAACCTGGCAATCTCTTACAAGGCGGCGATTTTTACTTGCAAATTTTTGTTAAATGGCACAGAATTTGTTATTAAAGCATATATAAAGTTAGGCTTGATTGCCTTTATGATGAGATAGCCACAGCGATTTTCAAGATTTTTGGTATCTATACAGCCACTAAGACCCGGAGACACGAAGAAAAGATTGATATCATTATAACAATACATATGTGGTCATGTTTTCTCAATGCTATTGATACGCCCCATATCACGCAGGCCCATCAATGCAGTAATTTCATAATCTTTGTGGCTTAGTGCCTTCGTGGCAATATACGTGAGTAGTTACGATTGTTGTAAAATAATCAATGGAGAATAAAAGGTAGTATACTTTAAAATGCGAGAAGAGAAAATAAGAATTGAACTGCTAATCCATGATTTAAAGGTTCCCCTTGCTGTAATTGAGACAGGAATAATGTCTTTGTTAAAAAGACAGGAGAAATACGGAACTATTAAAGAAGAGCAGGAAAAGGTCTTGCACAGGGCCCTAAGAAATACAAGATTGATTCATGCTATTGTCAATGATGCCTTGGAGCTGGGAAGGTCTCGTGAAGGCATTATTGATATGGAACAATTTGAGGTCTCAAATTTCGTAATCAGTGCACTTACTGAACTTTTTGATTTGATAGATCTTGATACATCAGACAGAATAAAAGAGTGCAGTGAATTATCAACGTTAAAAAGAATATTAGGGGGAAAAAATATCAGGCTGCTGATAAATGAGGCCCTGTGGGCAAATGAATTATTTTTAGATTTGGGAAAGATGAAGCAAATACTTAGAAATCTCTTGAACAACGCATTTAAGTATCGCAAAAGCTTAATCGAGCTGGAGTTTTACAAGGAAAAAAATCATTTGTTTTTTTCTGTGAGAGACGATGGGGAAGGTATACCATTAGATTTCCATGAAAAAATATTTAAAAGTTATTTTCAGATGGATATAAAAGATTCTCATACTGTTAGGGGACATGGCTTAGGTCTTGCCGGCTCAATGGTTTTAATTGAGGATATGGGAGGGGAATTATCCCTTGAGAGCAGTGAGGGTAACGGGGCAAAGTTTATTGTTTCAGTGCCCTTAAGACCTGAAAAATAGGGCAGCTTTTAGTATTTATTTTTAAAAAAATACGTGTAATTTTAGTCAGTAAACTTATCCGCGTTTAGATTTCAGTTTTATTTGTATATATAACTATTGAGCCTTATGCGCAAAGATTTTAAGTGAAACAGGAGAGGAAATATCAATTCTTGCTCATAAGGTGAGCTACCATCTTCTCTAAACCATCTAATGTAATGTCAAACATAGGAAAGATTTGCCTTATGACGTTAACAGTTCTTGTATATGGCCATTCCTCAGAAGGCTTTGGGTTTAGCCAGGCAGAGTGCCGAAAGGTTCTTGAGAGTAATTGTAGTCTTTCAATACTCGGTCTTCCACTTCTTTCCTCTATATGAATTGAGCCATCTGTTGCCATTATCTCATAAGGGGCCATGCTGGCATCGCCGACTATGATAAATCTTGTTTCAGGATCAATCTTTATAAATTCATCTACTGAGTGAGGTTTTGACCGCCTTTGAGGGTCTGCCCAGAGATAGTCATAGATAGTGTTATGGAAGAAGAATATTTTTAGGTCCTTGAATTGACTTCGAGAATAGTCAAACAGGCTTTGTATAACGTCAATATAAGGGTCCATCGACCACCCGCCATTATCTATAGCCAAAATAATCTTGAGCCTGTCTCTAAGGCTTCGATCAAAGATAATTTCTATTTCCCCTCCATTTCTCATGGTGCGATAGATGCTCTCATCAATGTTTATTCTATCTTTTGGTCCAGATGGCACCATATTTCGTAATCTTTTAAGGGCCTCTCCCATATGGTGGCGCGTGAGAGGTATTTGTTGTGAATAATCTCTATATCTCCTGTCCATTGCTACCTTAACAGCCGATTTATTTCTTGATCTGCCCCCAACTCTCATGCCGCCTGGATGATAACCTGAATGGCCCACTGGTGAGGTTCCGCCAGTGCCTATCCATTTGCTTCCTCCGTGATGGGCCTCGGTTTGCTCTTTTAACCTTTCAAGAAAGTAATTAATGAGCTCCTCAGGGCTCATCTTTGAAAGAGATTCTTCATCGACACCAAGGGCGTCTGCGATAGCTTGCGGGTCACTTAACCAGCTATCAAGCAATGCCCTTGCTGCCTCCGCCAAATCAACCCCTGAAGGATCTGAGAGCTCTATTCCTTTAAAGTAGTGGGCAAAGACCTGATCAAAGAGGTCAAAATAGCGCTCACTTTTTACCAATATTGATCTGGCTGATATGTAAAAATCATCAACGGAATTGATAAGGCCCTTGCTGAGCGCCTCTTGTAACCTAAGAAATGATGTGGGCGAAACAGGAATGCCCACGTTTCTCAATGTATAGAAAAATTCAGTAAACAAGGCTTATAACCTAAATCGTGAGACATGTTTTTGGGCTACTGCGTAGTCCGGACTTTTCTTAAATAAAATACCCAGATAGGGAATATCTCCTTTTATTAAATTCTTTACCTTAAAGTCAGGGTCTGCACGGAGTGCCCGCACCCAGTTTATAAGCTCCCTTGTTGCAGGTTTTTTTTCAACTTCATTGAAGTCTCTAAGCCTATAAAATGTGTTGATGGAGGCCTCTAACAGGTCTTGGCTTATATGTGGGAAGTGTACCTGCACAATCTCGCGCATCATATCAGGCTCTGGAAATGCTATATGGTGAAAATTGCATCTACCTAAAAAGGGGTCGGAAAGGTCTTTCTTTGCATTGGATGTTATAATAATAACAGGCCTGTGCTTGGCTTTAATGGTTTTGTCAATTTCAAGTATATCAAATTCCATTTGGTCCAAAACGTCAAGCATGTCATCCTGAAAATCCGTATCCGCCTTATCAATCTCATCTATAAGAAGAATTATACGCTCATTTGCAGCAAAAGACTGCCCTATCTTACCCATTTTTATATAATTTTCTATATTACTTACATCTCTTTTCGAATCCCCAAACCTGCTGTCGTTTAGACGCGTAAGCGTATCGTATTGATAAAGGGTGTCTATCAATTTCATACTGGATTTTACATTTAACACAATCAGGGGCATTTTGAGGCTCTCAGCAATTGCATAGGCAAGCATGGTCTTGCCTGTTCCCGGCTCACCTTTTAAAAGCAACGGCATCTCAAGAGACATTGATATATTCACAATCTTTGCAAGCTCATTGTCCAGTACATATTGGCTGGCACCCGAGAAAGCCCTTCTATCTTCTTCAACATTCATAAAAATACTCCTTAGTCATTTCAAGGTTTCCATTAAATTTTCTATTATAGTTATTTATATTGATAATTTCAAGGCTCAAGTAGCCTTTTGAAAATAAAAAATATAAAATAATGGGCTAATTTTCTTAAACCCATTT
>JAGYMO010000230.1 GCA_018400255.1 Deltaproteobacteria bacterium | reverse complement strand
TCAGGGTTAGGGTTGCCAGAAGAGTCAAGAGGAGCGACGTCTCCATGTTTTATATCATCCTGGCTTGGTGTTTCCAATCCCAAGGCGAACCGAAGGGCCACCAGTGCATCGCCTACATTCACTGTACCATCGGGGTTGCCGAAAGGGGCGACATCGCCGTCTGGATAAAATAGGGCTGCTGCTTCTGGGCATACCGTGATAACTACAGTTTCGGTATCTTCCAGCCCTCCATGGTCTGTCACCGTAAGCTGAAAGGTACATGCCTCGCATGTCTGCATTCCAGTTGGTGCAGTAAAGGTGGGCTTTATTGCAGAAGGGTCTGATAACGTAACGGTGCTGCCTGATACCTGGCTCCATTGAAAGGTGTCTATACCGTCATCAGGATCTGTGGAACTTGAGCCATCAAGGGTTACAGTTACACCTTCTGTGACACTCTGGGCGCTTCCTGCATTGGCCGTGGGGGGCTGATTGGTGCTACTCGTCGAGCCAATGGTAATCGTACAGGCACCTGGAGCAAGTCCTACGTTAAGCATAAAATAATTTACATCACAGACATATCCATAAGAAAGACTGATTGCTGCCTCTGTGGTCAAAGGGGGTGTGAGGGTGGGGTTAACATCGAAATCGATTTTTACGATATCTCCTGTACCCGTAAGGCCATCTGGATAGAAGTCAGTAGATATATCATATTCCCCTGAGGCTGCATTATATGTTTCAAAATAGTCCGCTCCTTGGCCAATACCTATTGGGCTGGCGCCGCTTGGTGTGAGGTGAGCGGGGTTAAAGGTAACCGTGAAATATATGTTTCCGACCGTCAGACCTTTGGTATCAATTCCGATGGTGACAGAATGAGACCCACCAGGTGAGACAGGTGTTGTATCGCAATGCATGGTAAGATCTATATCTGCAGCAAATACGCTTGCATTACCTAGCATGAGCAATAAAAAAGCAGTAAGAAAGATTATAAAGACCCTTTTCATAACACCCTCCTTTAAAATTACCTGCCTTGAGCATCATCAATACGAAAGTTATTTTCGCTTCTTATGCAAAAAAAAGTCAATCTTATTTTTTTAGGTAGGAAATACTGATAATACGGATTATTTAAGACAAATAAAGCCGCTTGCATGTTTGAATCGGAATTAAGGAAAGCTGCTCTCCCTCTCAACAAGGTATGGAATTGATCTGCATTTCCTACGTGGTGATCGCTGACGGGATATGAACATGTAATCCGCCTTGTAATCCCTGAGACATTCTTCTTATCACAGGTTTTCCTTTTCTTGGTATAGGATTTAGCTATGTCAGGATTTCAGGGCAGTGATAATTGAGAGGATAAAAAGAGACCCTTAATGGGAGCAAAAATGAGCCCGAAGATGATAGGGAGATTTATTGTACATTATTTTTATTTGTTCATAATAAATGAACATATTAATTTAGCGAACTATTTAAAAATTTATTGATTTTTGTACATTATTTTGATATGTTCACTAAAAATGGACAATATAAAAAAGTGTACAAATAATCTTAGAAAAAAGGATGAAAGCTATACATACAGAGAAAGAAGTGCTGCAGAGGGCCTTGGAAAGGCTACAGAAAACGGCTAAGTTAAACATAAAAATTCAACATAAGGTCTTGCATGATCCTTATGGCCCGGATGCAACAATAAGAATCGCTTGGCAAGACACGGAGTGGCATTTCGCAGCCGATATAAAAAAGACCCTTACAAGGGCTATGCTTGGGGGAGCTATACAGCAATTGAGAGAATACCCTGAGAAAGGAATTCTCATAACAGCATACGTTACAGCCCAAATGGCTGACTTGCTACAGGAGATGGATATACCGTTTGTAGATACAGTTGGAAACGCTTACATCAATGAGCCCCCATTATTTATTTTCCTTAAAGGCAATAAACCAGTTGATAAGTACCGTGAAAACCCAATAGCCAGAGCATTTCAACCTGCAGGGCTACAGCTTATTTTTGCCCTCCTATGCAATCCCAACCTGGAAAACGCCCCTTTTCGAGAAATTGCAAAAACAGCAGATGTCGCATTGGGAACTGTTGGCTGGGTCATACGAGACTTGAAACAGTTGGGGAATTTGATTGATATGGGGAAACGTGGTCGCCGCTTAATTCGAAGGAAAGATTTGCTAAATCGATGGGTAACTGCATATCCCGATCAACTGAGACCGAAGAAACTACTGGGTCGTTACATGGCAACCAATACTGAATGGTGGAAGAATGCTGAATTAGAAGACTTTCACGCCTATTGGGGAGGAGAAATTGCAGCAACAATTTTGACTAGGTACTTGAAACCACAGATTGTAACTATTTACACCCGGGAACCACTTGGCGAACTGCTCCTGAAAAACAGGATCAAAAAAGATCTCAATGGTGATATTGAAATTCTCGAGGCATTCTGGAGGTTTGAATACAATTGGCAACACCGTAACCTGGTGCATCCAATCCTAATTTATGCTGACTTGCTTGCTACAGGCGATGCAAGGAATATCGAAACCGCAGAGATTGTCTATGAAAAGGAACTTGCTAGATTTATCAGGGAAGATTGATAGTCTTACCATAGAGATTCTTCAGGCTATTACTAAGGTCGCGAAATCTCTGAATTCTCCTTTTTTTGTCGTCGGGGCAACGGCGAGAGATATAGTATTAGAACACGGGTACGGTATTCCCACTAAGCGGGCCACTCAAGACATTGATTTCGCTGTGCAGGTTTCGGATTGGGAGCATTATAGGCAACTGAGGGAAGGATTAATTTCGACAGGAAAATTTACATACGATAAGAAAAAAACTCAAAGGCTTTTGCACGAAGGGAACTTTCCTGTCGATATAATTCCCTTTGGTGCGATCGCAAATCTCAATAATTCCATATCTTGGCCGCCAGATAACGAAGTGGAGATGAGCACTCTTGGATTCGAAGAATCATACCACAATGCAATCACCCTCAGGGTAATGTCGGATCCTATTCTGGATGTGCAGTTTGTATCTCTGCCTGGATTGGCTCTCATGAAGATAATCTCCTGGCATGATAGATATCCTGAACGAAACAGAGATGCCAAAGATTTATCTTTACTTATACGTAATTATTTGGATGCCGGAAACCAAGAACGCCTATTCAATGAAGAAGTCGATATATTAGAAAAAGTGGATTCTGATTACTTGAGGGCAAGCGCTAGATTATTGGGTAGGGATATCGCAGCGATTTTGAATCCTGAGACAGCAAAGACTATTCTTATGGTACTTAAACATGAAACCGGTAAGCAAGATCGTTATAGGTTAATTGAAGACATTAGGGACACTTTAGGAGATTATAGCAATAATTTTGAGGAAAACTTACAATTACTGGAAGAATTAAAATCAGGTATTTTAGAAAAGTTTTAATAAGCATCGAATAGCTAAGTCACCCAAGGGGCACTGAATGTGAAGAGGGGGACACCGATAAAACTATAAATTTCTTGCTGTGGTACCACGCCATATTTTTTATTCCTCGCACAATCATTTTTGTCAATACATTGTAATTTACCATCCAGAAATTTCAGATATCTTGCCATACCAACATCCACCCATTATCTTGATTGTATTGCATATCTCTTTATGTCCTCCGCATTTTAATCCCTGAGACATTCTTCTTATCACAGGTTTTCCTTTTCTTGGGATAGGATTTTCA
>JAGYMO010000229.1 GCA_018400255.1 Deltaproteobacteria bacterium | reverse complement strand
TGAGGTGTGGTCTTATATGTTACAGGAAGGAGGGGTGAAATTAGGGCTTGATTAATACGTTCTAACTGGTTAGCATGGATACCTGAAAGAAGTAAATGATGTGTTAAGTGTGTAAAAACAGCAAGAAAAGATCTGAAAAAATGGCATTGGATTCGTTCATTTGATTTAATTACATTTCCTTTTTCTAACCAAGTATTTACGTTTCAGTAGCATTGTTTGAGTGTTATTTAAAAATAGTATTTAACTGCATTTGGTATAGCCACAAAAATGGCATGTCATGCAACCCTCTTCATAATTAATAGGCTGACCACACTCAGGGCAAACCTCCACTTCGAGCTGTCTTTCAATTTTTAATGGTTTTTTCCCTTTTAAATATCTATTTTCCAGAACTTTTGCTATAGCATCTGGTATTGAGAGCACTAAGCCGTCTTTTTGAAAAATCGGATGCTCACCGCTTATACCCTTTAGCTGCTCTGTGATATGTTCTACCTTGATCCCGGACCTAAGGGCAAGGGAAACCAGTCTACCGATAGCCTCTGTCTTTGCAGCGGTAGATTTTCCAGATTTTCCAATTAACGCAAAAACCTCAAACGGTCTATCATCTAATTCAGTGACATTAAGATAAAGATTCCCTAATCCTGTTTTTATCTTTGTAGTAAACCCTTGCACTGTTTCGGGTCTCTCTTTTATTGCCTTTGAAAAATCATCTTTTTCATCCTTTTTATTAAAGGATAAAACCTGTTTCTCTTTACTTCCATCCCTATAGATAGTTACTCCTTTGCAGCCAAGTTCATATGCGAGATTGTAAACATTCAAGACATCGTAAGGAGTTGCTTCGTAAGGTAAGTTGACAGTTTTTGACACGGCATTATCAGTATATTTCTGAAATGCCGCTTGCATTTTTACATGCCACTCAGGGCTTATGTCATGAGCTGTCACGAATACCTTCTTAACGTCAGCAGGTATCTCATCTATACCTTTCAAAGTACCCTCTTTGGCTATTTTATTTAAAAGTTCTTCTGTGAAAATTCCTCTCTCTTGGGCAATCTTTTTAAAATGGGGATTTACCTCCAGTAGTTTATCACCATCCATGACATTTCTTACGAAACTCAATCCAAACAAGGGTTCTATGCCGCTAGAACACCCAGCAATAATGCTGAGGGTACCTGTTGGTGCTATAGTAGTCGTAGTTGCATTTCTAGCGGGGCTGCTATCTTTGAATATACTCTTATCAAAGTTTTTAAATACACCCCTTTCCTCTGCTAATTCAGCGCTAGCCTTCTTTGATTGGTCTTGAATAAAAGACATAACATCCTCTGCGATTGAAAGGGCTTTTTTGCTGTTATAAGGTATTTCCATTTGATAGAGCATATCAGCAAATCCCATTACACCTAACCCTATTTTTCTGTTTCCATGTGCCAGCTCATTTATCTTGTCTAATGGATATATAGACACATCTATGGCATTATCTAAAAACCTCGTGGATAATGATACGATTTTTCCTAATGCATCTTTGTCAATTTTTATTTTAGCTCCATCATTAATCACGAATTTGGAGAGGTTTATTGAGCCAAGGTTGCATGCCTCAAATGGCAGCAGAGGTTGTTCGCCGCATGGGTTGGTGCTTTCTATCTCACCTATTTCAGGTGTAGGGTTGTCTTTATTTATCCTATCAAGGAAGATAATACCGGGGTCTCCATTTTTCCACGCCTGTTTTACTATTGAATCATAAACCTCTCTGGCATTTAATTCCCCCGTCTTGCTTTTACTCATAGGATCTATGAGGGCATATGTTTTGTTGTTATTCAACGCATCTATAAAATCTTTGGTTAATGCAACAGATATGTTAAAATTATTAAGTTCTTTGTCTTCATTTTTACAATGAATAAATTCCATTATATCTGGGTGGTCAACCCTTAATATTGCCATATTCGCCCCTCTTCTTGTGCCCCCTTGTTTTACTTGCTCTGTAGCTGTATTGAATATTCTCATAAAGGAGATAGGCCCTGAGGCAACCCCTCCTGTCGTACCTACTCTGCTGTCTTTTGCTCGGATTCGAGAAAAAGCAAAGCCTGTTCCCCCACCGGATTTATGTATGAGGGCAGCATTTTTTAGGGAGTTGAAAATACCCTCCATGCTATCCTCTACCGGTAAAACAAAACAAGCGGCTAATTGGCCTAATTCAGTGCCTGCATTCATTAAAGTTGGGGAGTTTGGAAGGAATTCTAATTTAGTCATCATTTGATAGAATTCATTTTCTATTTTTGCAGTTTCATTCTTATCTTTATAATTATTTTCAGCCATTGCAACGTGGTGAGCTACTCTTCTAAACATCTGTTCCGGGGTTTCGATTACATTTCCATCATTGTCTTTTTTAAGGTACCTTTTTTTTAGGACGGTGATAGCGTTTCCAGGTAGGTTAAAGCCGTTTTTCTTTGTGAATAATTGTTGATTTAGATGGATTGGTCTTGCATCTTTAAAACCATACTCTAACATTTTACCATTTATTATTTGCTCTAACAGGGGAAGTTTAATTTCATTAAGGCCCATTTTTTCAAAGCTTTCTCTCAAAGATTTTGTTATTTTATCCGCCTCCTCATCATTGATTTGATTGATTGTGCTCAGCAGATTACTTATTTCACGATCATCCCATTTCAATGAGTTTGGTATTAAGTTCCCGTCTCTTATAACTAAAATCATCTCCCCTTTCATGACACCCTCCAAAACTTTAAATATTACCTAAATATTCAAATATGTTGTTATTTAAATTCTATATCTTACTATATATTGTGTGTCAAGGAAAATTGTTAATCATCTTTAAATAATTAAACTGTTGTTATTAATAGGTGATGTTATGTGACACGAGGTTTGTCCAATTTGCAAAGAGGTTTGTCGAAAGAGTGGGATAAAAGGTGGTTTGAAATAGTAATATAACGAATTGATAGTAGATAAAAATATAGATTGTTTTTAAGCTTTGAGATTTGTCCAGGATAGGCAAAAAGCAGACGGTTTTGTCAAATTCATAAAGGATTAAAAATCTGGATTTTTAATATAAATATTATCTTGGTTGGACAAATGAGAAAATACACACTTGAGAAAAAGTAGGCGAGGCATATAACGATTGCATTTTTGTGGTTTTATTATTTACGTTGCATAACGTATGCCATATAAATGAAGCATATAGCTTAACAGCAATCCTTAAAATGTAAAAAAAAGACATCATGGTAACGGAAAGAATTGATCTCCAAGGATTGTCAGCAAAATCGGGGATCTCTTCGTCCTCCTTTTATCATCAAACTCCATCTGGCCTGTAACACCATTGAAGACTCCATTATAGCTTAATGCATGCCGTAGATCTTCTCTTGTTCTTAGATTATCCCCGCTTTCCCTTATGATTTCTTTGATCATTCTTATCGTATCATAACCAACGGCGGCAAGAAAACTGGGAGCCTCTCCAAACAGAGATCTGTATTGATCGACAAAATATTTTACATCTTCATCTCTGCTTTGCGGGAAAAATGCGGATGGAAATATTGATCTTCTAATATGCTCGCCCGCTATTTCTATAAGCTTTGGGGAGTTCCAAAGACTTGTCCCTAAAAGGGTAACGCCTCTTACGTCGTAGTAAGCTAGTTGAGAGGCTAAAAGGGCAACCCTTTCATAGCTATCAGGTATAAAAATGGCATCAAAATCAATGAGAGGCTTTAATTCCCCATCAGATTCAAAGGTTTCTTCGGGTGGCAGTATCAAATCCTCAACATCTGCCTGGGGCCTTGGATAAAAAAGGCCGGCAATTTTTTTTATTTCATTTGCAAAATCTGTCTCTTTAGTATTATAAGATTCTGCGGCGGTAATTTCTCCACCTATAGATTCGACTTTGTCCCAGAATTTGTTCATAAAATATTGGCCATAGGCATTATCAGGATATAAGATGGCAAATTTCATCAATCCCCTTTCCAATATTACCTTGTCAAATAGGCTTTCTATCTCATCATCAGGTGTGAGGCAGTTTTGAAAAATCATATTTCCAGTTCCTGTAATGTCTTTTTGCTGGCTCAGGGTAATATTAGGAAGCCCGAGTTCCTGGGCTTTTTCCGCAACACTTTTGGCCACCTTGCTGATCAAAGGTCCTATATTAACAATTATTTTTTCATCCTTTACTAGTTCGTCTAAGCGTTCCATGGCGACTTCGGGTTCGCCTTGTGTATCTCTTATTGCGAGCTCTAGTGATGAAAGTCGCTCGTCATTTTCCTTAAATATGTCGAGCCCGAGCTCTATGCCATTTAAAACTTCCTTACCATAAGGGCTAAAAGGGCCACTAAGGGGTAAGAGGCAGCCTATAGCACCAGGGTTAACCTGAAGTCTTTCATCAATTGTTTTTAAAATTGCCTCGGCCTTAAATATCCATTCTTCATTATGCTCAGCGTTGACTATCTTTATTGCCGCTTCACGAGCTTCACTAAGTCTTTTTGATGACAAATAGTGCATAGATAGACGGTAGTAAATAGGATTAATAAAATCGCTATCCTGTGCATATGCAGTCATCTCTTTTAGCTCAGATTCAGTGGCTGTAAAGATTAAATCTAAAAGCTTGCGCTTTATTTCTATCCTTTTTTCCTCTGAAATAGTTGGTGGTCCAAGAGCCTTTAGCCACCAGTAAAAGGCCTTCACCTTTTCATCTAAATGAATTAAATTTTCCCCCAAGAGATAAAAAAGTCTTTCTTTTCCCGGGTAATATTTATAAAGCTCGAGCCATCTTAATGCTGATAACCTGGATTCGGGATATCTTTTTAAATGGAAGTATGTATTAGCTATCAATAAATCTATCTCAGCTCTTCTCTCTGTAGGGTATTCATCTATCACGTCAAGGAGGAGAGGCAAGGCTTTGTCATAAATGCCCTTCTCGTAAAATATATAAGCACTTCTAGTTTTTGCTATCTTTGTATTTTCTCCTTCCGGAAATTTTTTCAGGTACCGATCGTAAGTACTTAGTGCCTTATCATATTCTTTACTATTCCAATATTGCTCCGCCTTAGCAAAATGATCTGCTTCTGCTATCTCTGCGGGTGTTTTTTTAGCGAGAGGTTTTTCTACAACCCCCCTTTTTTCACAGGAAAGAATAAAAAAGGCCATTGCCGCAATTGCTACGGCAATGGCCTTTTTAAAATAAGTAACCTTACTTGCCATCATTTTTTACTTCCTCAAAATCAGCATCTACAACCTCTTCATCCTTTGAGGTGTCTTTTTCGCTTGAGCCTGCTTCTGCTCCTTGTTCACCTTGAGATCCCGCAGCTTGGGTATATAATACCTCGGCTATCTTATGAGAGGTCTTCGTAAGCTGCTCTGAGGCTCTCTTAATCTCTTCTGCATCTTCTCCCTCCATTGCTTTTTTTAACATGGAGATTGAGTTTTCAACCTCTCCCTTAGTTCCAGCATCAATTTTGTCGCCCGCCTCACTGAGCGATTTTTCGGTGGAATAAATCAGGGAGTCAGCGGAATTTCTGGCGTCAACAAGGTTTCTCTTCTTTTTATCTTCTTCTGAATGAAGCTCGGCATCTTTAGTAAGGTTTTCGATTTCTTCTTCTGTAAGCCCGCTCGAGGCGGTTATTTTAATAGATTGCTCTTTTCCAGTGCCTAAATCCTTGGCGGATACATTGACAATACCATTTGCATCAATATCAAAGGTTACCTCTATTTGAGGCATTCCCCGTGGGGCAGGTGGAATTCCAACCAATTCAAAGCGGCCAAGGGTTTTATTGTATGCTGCCATTTCCCTTTCTCCCTGAAGAACATGGATAGACACGGCAGGCTGATTATCCGCCGCCGTAGAGAATATTTGGCTTTTTTTCGTAGGTATGGTTGTATTTTTTTCTATAAGCCTTGTAAAGACCCCACCAAGGGTCTCAATTCCAAGGGACAGAGGTGTAACGTCGAGCAATAGAACATCTTTCACGTCTCCCTTTAAAACACCACCCTGTATGGCTGCACCAATTGCGACAACTTCATCAGGATTTACTCCCTTATTTGGCTCTTTTCCAAAAATTTCCTTTACCTTTTGTTGAACCTTTGGCATTCTTGTCATTCCACCAACCAAGATAACCTCATTTATATCGCCGGCCTTTAGGTTAGCATCACGTAATGCAATTTTACATGGTTCCACGGTTTCATCAATCAAGGCTTCTACAAGGCTCTCCAATTTTGCCCTGGTTAGCTTTATATTCATATGCTTTGGCCCGCTCGCATCAGCCGTTATAAATGGTAAATTGATATCTGTCTCCATTGAGGTGGAAAGTTCCATCTTTGCCTTTTCTGCTGCCTCTTTTAATCGTTGCAAGGCCATCTTGTCGGTTCTTAGGTCTATTCCCTGATCTTTTTTAAATTCGTCGGCCAGATATTCTATAACCTTTTGATCGAAATCTTCCCCGCCTAAATGAGTGTCTCCATTTGTTGCTTTAACCTCAAAAACACCATCGCCAATCTCTAATATGGAAATATCAAAGGTGCCTCCACCAAGGTCAAATACGGCGATTTTTTCATCCGTTTTTTTATCTAAGCCATACGCAAGGGCGGCCGCTGTAGGTTCATTGATAATTCTTTGAACGTTTAATCCTGCTATCTTTCCAGCATCCTTAGTCGCCTGTCTTTGGCTATCATTGAAATAGGCAGGAACGGTAATTACAGCATCATTTACCTTCTCACCAAGATGCTCTTCCGCAGTTTGCCTCATCTTTTGTAATATCATGGAGGATATCTCTGCGGGGCTGTAGTTTTTACCCTTTACACTTACGTGGGCATCACCATTGCCGGCCTTTACTATCTTATAAGATGTTGTCTTAACGTCGCTTTGAGCCTCAGGTGAATCATATTTTCTCCCGATTAATCTTTTTACCGCGTAGATTGTATTTTCGGAGTTAGTAATCGCCTGTCTTCTCGCGGTTTGTCCAACTAATCTTTCTCCGCTTTCAGTGAAGGCAACAACAGATGGTGTGGTTCTGTTTCCCTCTACATTGGGTATTACTTTTGGATCACCTCCCTCCATAAGCGCAACGCAGGAATTAGTCGTTCCTAAATCTATTCCAATTATTTTACCCATTTTTTCCTCCTTAGAAAATGTATTTTAGCATATATTCAATTATTAAACAAAATGTTACTTCTCATCCTTTTTCCCTTGAGCAACTATGACCATTGAGGGCCTAATAAGGCGACCATTTAAAAGATAACCCCTTTGAAGTTCTTTTATAATATGTCCCGGCTTAACCTCGTTATTCTCTTGCTGCAAGATTGCTTCATGGAAGTTAGGATCAAAAGGTTTACCCTCTGCCACGATTTCTTTAAGACCCGCCTTTTCTAAGGTCTTCTTCATTGCTTCCAACGTTAGCGCAACCCCCTCGAGAAGGCCAACAGAACTATTTCCATTGTTATCTTTGGCGTGAGATATGGCCTTTTCGAGATTATCAATTACCGGAAGGATATCTTTAATGAGGGATTCATTAGCGAACTTAGCTAAATCTTCTTTCTCTTTTTTCGCCCTTTTCTTTATGTTTTCCATCTCTGCGTATGTTCGAACATAAAGATTATAATTCTTTTCCGACTCTCCCTCAATCTCAGTAATTTTTTTTAGCAACTCTTGTTTTGTTTTATCCCGTAATTTCTTGTCCTTATGTTCTTGTTCTTTATCTTTACCCACCAGTTCTTCATTATTCTTATTTAAAAGCTGGTCATTTTCCGCATCCATTTCTTTATAACTTTCTATTCCGCCTTTCCTATCATTTATTTTGGTATCAGTAACACTCATAGGTCATTTTTCCTTTTAAACTTGATTTTAATGGTTTTACGAAAAATAAGAAAATTAGGTGTCATTTATCCAAATAGGTGTTCTGAAATACATAAAAATTTTAAAATTAAAATTTAACAAATTTTACACTCAAAAATAAGCATCTCTATAGTTGTTGTCAAGGGCTGTGAAAATTGATAATGGGCTCAACTTATTGAATTATTTTAATGTACAATGAAACCTTTTTTAGATAAGGGTTTTATTTCAATAACAAAAGCTTAATGGTAAAAACTGACCGGGTTGCCCATTTAATTCTACTGAGTATGGTCATAAATCAGCAGACATAGTTAGCCATAAGGGGTCTGATTTTTATCGCCTTTGATTTCTATTGGTAATTTTTACGAAACCATCAATTTTGATAGTTTCGCAAAAAGTCATTTTACTCGCTCATGATGCCCATTTTGG
>JAGYMO010000228.1 GCA_018400255.1 Deltaproteobacteria bacterium | reverse complement strand
TGCGTACCAAGTTATTTGGATATGAAGATGGTCCCCAGCTTAATAAAGGCCGTAGAAACCGCCGGCATTGATTATACAACCCTTGCCACAGAAGAGAACTGCTGCGGTTTCCCGTTATACCTTATGGGGGCAAAAGAAGAATTTAAGGCCAATGCTGAAAAGCTCATTGATAAAATTAAGGCAACAGGGGCCCGAGAGCTTATAACCCCCTGTGCCGGCTGTTATAAAACATTCAGAAACCTTTACCCGGAGATAGGGGATATGGGTGTTCAGCTCTATCATTCAGTGCACTACCTGGACAAGCTGATAAGGGATGGAAAGCTAAAACTTAAGATGGATTTAGGCAAGAGGGTGACCTATCACGATCCTTGTGATTTAGGGAGGACCTTCAAGATATTTGATGAGCCAAGGGATATCCTTCAACAAGTACCTGGATTGGAATTCGCAGAGATGGAAAGAAACAAGCTTTATGCCAGGTGCTGTGGAGGTGGAGGCGGTGTTATGGCCAGCGACCCTGAAATGGCGGTTCAAATGGCCACAGTTAGGGTTAAGGATGCTATAGCTATTGATGCCGAGATTATTGTTTCGGGTTGCTCCGCCTGTAAAGATAATCTTAGAAAAGGCCTCAAGGCCATTCCAAAAGATCAACGGCCTAAAATGAAAATAATGGACATTACTGAAATTGTTGCCGGGGCTTTAGAAAAATAAATTTTTTTATTTATTAATTCCTAAATCTTCTGTCCTTTGATAATAACAATAAAAATGTAAAAATATTTAAACAAATTTAGTTAAAAGGGAGGTTTTGTAATGACAACAAGCAAATGGATGCATGCAGGAACTGTTGTTAAAATGAACGCAATCAATTACCCGGATAAATTAGGGTGGCAGGATAAGAACAGAGAGCATACTTTTAAAGAGTGGAATGATAGGTCGTGCAGGCTTGCCAATGGTCTAAGCTCCATGGGTGTAGGATATAAAGATAGATTTGCCGTACTTGCCTACAATAGAGGAGAATGGATGGACATCTACGCCGGTTGCGCAAAGGGAGGTCAGATAGTTGTGCCTCTTATGTTCCGCTTAGCACCCCCAGACATTGAGTATATTGTAAATCATGCGGAATGCAAGGGGATGATTGTTGAGCAGCCATTTGTAGATATGATTAATTCTATAAAAGACAAGCTGCCTGTACCGGAAAATAACTATATTTATTTAGGGGCCGACCCTGTTCCAGAAGGATATATAGGTTATGAGCAATGGCTATCGAATTCATCACCTGAGGAACCTGACATAACGGTTGATGGAGACGACATATGGACGTTTATGTATACCTCCGGCACAACCGGAAGACCCAAAGGTGTCGTTAAAACTCACGAAAGTTACCATGCCCAGTATATGCTTGATATCGCGAATATGGGCCTCAGACCAACTGACAAGGTAATGCTGGTCATGCCTATGTGCCACGTAAATTCCATATTCTATTCTTTCCCATATACTGTTGTGACTGCACCTGTATTTGTTTACAACATGGTAAGTTTTGACCCGGAAGATCTGCTTAGAACTATAGATGAATATAAGATCACCTTTACCTCCCTTGTTCCCACTCACTATATAATGATGCTATCCCTTGAAGACAAAATAAAAAATAGCATTAATGTGTCCTCTATTAGACAGTTACTAATATCCTCTGCACCAGCCAGAAAAGACCTAAAGGCTGCCATAATGGACTATTTCAAAAACGCTGAGCTCTGGGAGGCATATGGAACTACGGAAGGAGGTCTAGTTACCCTTTTAAGGCCTGAAAATCAGTTTGAAAAGCTTGGCTCGATAGGGAAAGAAATTTTTGGTATAGATAGAATCAAATTACTTGATGAAGACAGAAAACCTGTACCTGACGGAGAGGTAGGTGAACTTTATTACAGAACCCCTATGATTTTTAAAGAATACTGGAAGGAGCCTGAAAAAACAAAGGAGGCCTTCGAGGGTGAATGGTCTTCTGCGGGTGACATGGCAATAAGGGATAAAGATGGATTCTACACGCTGGTTGACAGAAAGGCAAATATGATAATAACCGGTGGAGAAAATGTATACCCGTCTGAAATTGAGGGTGTAGTTGGATCACATCCTGCTATAAAGGATATAGCAGTCATAGGAATTCCTGATAAAAAATGGGGCGAGGCAGTAAAGGCAATCATTATACTTCATGGTAAATATGAACCAACCGATGAACTGGCAAAGGAAATATTGGATTTTTCTAAGGGAAAGATTGCTGGGTTTAAGAGACCAAAATCCATTGATTTTATAAAGGAAGAAGATATGCCAAGGACGGGAACAGGAAAAATCCTGCATAGGGTCCTACGAGAAAAATATGGAAGGTGGAGTGATTCGCAATAACTAAAATCAAATACATTCGGTTAATCAATAAGGAGGAATAAATATGTTGACAAAAGCTTTTATACCATACAGGGGGTACTATTCAACCCCGTTTACGCGCTGGCAGGGCATCATGGCCAACGAAAATTCTATCAAATTAGGCGCTACAACGGCAAACAGGTGGATTACAGAAAAAAATATTGATCCTACTATCTTTGACTACATGTATCTTGGGATAACCATTGCCCAGCATCATCTCTTTTATGGTCATACATGGGCAGCGGCAATGTTAGTGAACGGCGCTAAAGACCTGCCCGCCCTTATGATCAATCAGGCTTGCACTACCTCCGCTACATGCGTACATCTCGCCGCAGCAAACATCGAGATAGGAAACTACAACACCGCCTTTGCCCTTATGACAGATAGATGCTCAAACGGACCTCACACGATTTGGCCCCAGCCTTTAGGCCCGGGAGGCGAGGTAGAATCAGAAAACTGGATGATGGATAATTTTAATAAAGACCCGTGGGCAGGTAAAAAAATGATCCAAACTGCAGAAAATGTCGCTAAAGAAATAGGTGCTACAAGGGAGGAATGTGATGCGGTAACCCTTAGAAGGTACGAGCAGTATCAAGATGCATTAGCAAATGAGAGGGCCTTTCAGAAAAGGTATATGTTTGCGCCTGAGGTTAAAATCTCGAAAAAGAAGACAGTATTTGTTGAACAAGATGAAGGTGTGACCCCAACCACAGCAGAAGGTCTAGCTAGATTGAGGCCGGTGGAACCGGATGGAGTGCATACCTTCGGCGCCCAGACATTCCCAGCAGATGGAAATTGCGGAATTATTGTAACCACAAAAGAAAGGGCAGCGGAACTCAGCGTTGACCCTAATGTCACCATCCAAATCTTTTCCTACGGTTTTTCCAGGGCACAAAAGGGGTACATGGCAGCAGCCCCTGTACCTGCTGCTGAAATGGCATTAAACAATGCGGGACTAAAAATAGGAGATATGGCTGCTATTAAAACTCATCAGCCTTTTGCAATCAATGATATCTATATGTCCAAAAAGATGGGAAATGATGTCTTTAAGATGAACAATTATGGAAACTCAATGATTTATGGACATCCCCAAGGACCAACAGCAGGAAGACTCATTATAGAGCTACTAGAAGAAGTAGTGATGCTCGGAGGTGGCTACGGACTTTGGGCAGGCTGCGCTGCGGGAGATACAGCAGCCTCAATAGTCTTTAAGGTAACTGTCTAGAGCAATACTCTTTCAATGCCTATGACAGCCGCCCCAAGGGCGGCTGTCATTTGAGGCTCCATCGGCACTACAACATTGAAGCCCACTATTTCCTCGATTGCCTTAACAAGCCCTATATCCTTTGCCCCTCCTCCAACAAGAGCATACTCCCTTTCAATCCCTACCCGGTCTGCCAGGCTATTTATCTGGGATGCCAAAGCCCTATGAATTCCAGCAAGTAGATCTTCCGTTGCTGTTCCCTCAGCCACCCTTGATATTGCCTCTGTCTCAGCGAAAACAGCGCAGCCAGTATGAAAATCTATTCTTTTCTTTGACCTTAATGATAATTCTCCAACAGTATCTATCTCTACCTGTAAAACGCTTGCAATTTTCTGCAAAATTCTAGCGCTGCCACCAGCGCATTTACCGCTTAACAAAAAATTAATAGAGCTACCCGTTTCATCAATCCTAAAGGCCTTGCTAAAAAGGTCACCAACATCGACTATTGTTTTTACCGTTGGAAAAAGATAAAAAACTCCCCTGCTGTGACATGATATATCCGTCAAAGAATCATCCGCGAAATCAACATTCTTTGAGCCATAGCCTGTAGCAATACAATACGAAATATCACCCTCACAAAGGCTGGATATAGAAAATAACTCCTCTTTGACGTTGTTTGCAGTAAGTCTGTAATTCCCACCTGACGGTGTAATGTAAGAGCCTGCTATTTTTCCATCGCACATAATAAGACCCTTTGAAAATGCCGAACCAATATCAATACCCATTGTACATTTCATAAATTCCATCCTATTTTTTAGAAATCATTACCTCTAACCCTATGTATTACTTAAAGACTACTATTAATCCAATCGTTTTTTAACCCTTCTAATCGCAGTTAAAAAAACAATCAAGCCAATAATCATCAGGGCAATAAATTGAGGCCAAAGAATCATCAGCCCAACCCCTTTTAGAAATATACCTCTAATAATTATCAGAAAATACATAAGGGGGTTCAAATATGTTAAAAATTGAATAATTTCAGGCATATTTGCCACAGGAAACACAAACCCGCTCAGCATAAAGAATGGCAGGATGAAAAAAAATGTCGTCATCATTGCCTGCTGCTGTGTATGAGAAATCGTAGAAATAAAAAGACCAATGCCAAGGGTAGATAAAAGAAAAATACATGCAGCAAAAAAAAGGAGCAGACCACTTCCTGCAAAGGGGATATCAAACCAAAAAATACCGAATATTGTCACTATGGCCATCTGGGCAAGAGAAATAACACTATAGGGAATAGTTTTCCCCATTATAAACTCTAAAGGCCTTACAGGAGTGACAATCAACTGCTCCATCGTACCAATCTCCCGTTCCCTTACAATTGATATAGAAGTAAAAAGAAGTATGAGAATCATTATCAAAAAAGCGATTATCCCAGGAACAAAATAATTATGGCTGTAAAGGTTTGGATTGTACCAGGTTCTTATCCTTGCATCGACCTGTCCATAGCGTATATCCTTCTTGTACAACTCCTTCATTAAGGATTTGTTTAGTCCATCCAGCACAGATGAGGCATACGCTATTCTAACAGCAGTCATATTGCTCATACTCCCATCTGCAATTATCTGCACCTTAGCCGTATCTCCCTTTCTAATATGCTCATTAAAATCAGGGGGTATCTTAATAATTATATCAACCTTTCTTTTAAGTACTGCCTGTTCCAATGC
>JAGYMO010000227.1 GCA_018400255.1 Deltaproteobacteria bacterium | reverse complement strand
GGTCAAAGGCACAGAGGCACAGAGGCACAGAGTTTTTGAGACGCATTATTTCTTCTTTGTGCCTTAACCAGATAAAATTATTAAACTAAACTCTTTGCGTGTCGGAGCGAAGCGAAGATCCCGCCTGCGGGGTTGGAACGAAGCGGAGATCCCGCTTTGCGGGAAAAGGCGAGGGTTTCTCTCCCATTCCCCGAAGCAGACAATAAGTATTGGATTAGCTGATAGTAATTTTGCAGTTTCCGCTGTATCTGCGCCGTATCTTATCGTATCCCATACATTAAAATTTACTTGAAAGCCTTTACAGGTTTTCCAAATCTTTAACTCCTTTGTATAGTATCTCAAAAAGGTCAGGGATATCCTTGACTTCTACACAACTAAACGCCACCCTTACATCTGTTTCGCCGATTGAAATTACCCCTACGCCATATTTTTCTAATAGGTGAAGCCTGAGTTTTTCTGCATTGACTGTTTTTAGCCTCAGGCACATGAAATAACCTGAATTGAATGGGTAAAGATACCAGGTATTGTCATATTTTGTGTTTGAGAGAACCTCTTTGACCTTTTTAGCCCTTGCCTTCATTATGTCGAATTTTTCTTCCTTTTCCTGGTTATAGTTTTTTGAATTAAGAGATCCGAGGACAATAGATTGGCTGAGGTGAGAGCTATTGGATATAGTTCCTCTGACAGCGCCGGCTGTCTTTTTCTCTAATGCCTCATAAAAGGTTCTATGATTTCCTCCTAGTGATGTACCATAAGAAATAAACCCTACCCTTAGGCCCCACACATAATTTTCCTTTGTGGCGCCATCAAGTTTTATTGCCATGATATTAGGGTGGGCGCTTGCAAGTGATGAAAAAAGGGATTCGTTCATAGAATCAGGGTCATAAAAAAGACCGAAATAAGCGTCATCAGTGATAGCCAATACATTCTTACCCCTTTCCGCTATTTCAATTAGGGACTGAACTATAGCTTCACCCTCTGACTTTGTTGGTGTATATCCTGTTGGGTTGTTGGGAAAATTTAATAAAACCGCAATTTTTTTTCTCTGAACGGTTTCATCGTTTAGACATTGTTTAAAGGACTGCAAATTAAATCCACCGGAATCAGAAAAAAGGGAAAACTGCTTTATTCTCACCCCGTGAAGGACGGTAAAAATCAGGTTATAGTTTCCCCAGTTCTTATCGGGTATCAGTATGGCATCGTCTTGATCGAGCCACATTTCAGCAGTAACAGATATGCCGTGTGTTATAGCATTTGTTACAACAGGAAGGCTTATTTCCTTTTTTGATAGAGAGGGGTTTTTGGAGTATATTAACTGCTGCCATGTCTTTCGCAGTTCAGGAAGACCAAAAGAGGATGCGTAGCTAATAGATTCATCAGGGCGCAGGTTTATATATGAAATAATAGATGGGAAGTGCATTGGTACGCCATTTTCTGTAGCAATTCCTATAGTTGCATCGTATTTAAAGGCCTTTTCCTTGGCCTCGGCGCCCTGAGAAAGTATGCCTTTAGGAAAGTAAAGCTCTTTGCCTTTTTGGGACATCATGGCATACACGTTTGGATTAGCATTTTGAATAATCTTATTTAATTCTTCTGCAAGTGGATTCATGTGTTTTCATCTCCGTATTATTTTACAAATGTTAAGGTTATTTAAGCTTAAAGTTTGATTATTTATAGAATGCAACTGCACCATATCCAACAACCCTGTCTCTTTTATGGTATCCCTGTAGAGAAATATCGCCACTGTTCGCATAAGAGAGTGTTTTTATCCTGTTGCCGCCACATTTTTTAATTGTCATCATTACAGTTATAACAGCACTGATCCCACACATTACAGTAACTAAATTAGGTATTTCTTTTGTAAGAAAATCATTTGCCTCATTAAATAGAGTCAATGGATTGTAATTTTCAATGAGAGAAAGAATATAACGGTCAACCTTGTTTGCATTTTCATAGCTTGGGTAGTGGGACATGTCGGAAGATGCTATGAATAGGACGTTTTTCCCACTTACTATTTTACTAAGAATATCGCTTATTTCTTCACAATCATTAATAGACAATGCCCCTGTAACGATAGGCACTATATCAAAGTTTTTTAAACTTCTTTGAAGGAATGGTATTTGAGTCTCAATTGAGTGCTCTTTTACGTGGGCCTTTTCAACAAAATGAAAAATTTTTCTATAGCGTAAGAGTTTCTTTGATATTTCTTGGTTAACTCTAACATTTCCCAGGGGGGTTTCATATAAATCCCAACTTCCAATAGAAGCGCCCTTAAAATAGACATGATGACTTGGGCCTAATATTATTATGGTATCATAGTTTTTATCTTTTATCTGCTTATAGGAATGAGCTGCAACCTGGCCCGAGTAAATATAACCTGCGTGGGGAGATACAATGCCTAATATTTTATCGTCCAGAGGAATTGTTTCAGCATTCTTCATTAGCCGGTCAATCATTTCTATGAGCACGGATTGGTCTTTTGGATAGAAATAGCCCGCAGCAGAAGCTTTTCTTACAGTTTCTGCTGAAATGCCTGCGGGGTAAAAACAGTTAATCATAAAAAACGAGAAAACAACACTAATTGCTAAAAATGGAGATGAACCATAAAATTTGTTGTCTTTCCCCCTTTTCAATTTTTCTCTTCTTCCCCAATAGTTATTTTTTTTATATCGTTATTGATAATAGAATATGGGATAAATGTTTAAATGTCAAATAATCATCTTCAATTTCTCCTAGTGAAAAAATGATATTTTTACTTACCTTTTGCTAAAGTAGAACACTTTTCAAGAATAAAAATTTTAGGATTTAGGGTGTCTCGCATTGTGTGATCAGGTTGATTGTAGGGCGGCAGATTTACCATGCTATATTTTGCTATACACGATGTAAAGGTCAATTGGCACTTTAGAACCGATGATGCCAGGATTAAACTATCACGTCTTTATCCGTCAATTGAGGCTTGACATGACATTAGTGGCACATATGTTGGGCTGAGAGGGATTGCTCTTCACTGATGAAATCAACAGACAAAGACTAGCTTGAGGGCATTTCTAGCCAATGTCTGTCCAAAAAAAGACTATTAGCTGCGTCATCTGGAACTTTGCCGAGCAGATCGGCGTTAGGGGTCAATCCAAATAGTTTTCAATATCTCTCAAAATAGCATTCATTTACTCCTTATTTTACAGAAAAAACCTTATAAAGGCGTCATTCTGCATCGAAGGCATAAAATGTATTTTGGCATTATGCTTGCTCAGCTGCTCAATCTGGCTTGTCCATCTTTGCTCCTAAATGGCAAATAAGGAAAGGCCAACT
>JAGYMO010000226.1 GCA_018400255.1 Deltaproteobacteria bacterium | reverse complement strand
TTTAGGCCGAGTTTTTGGAATTTAGCGAAGCATTTGATGAATCCCAAAATGGACATCATGAGCGAGTAAAATGACTTTTTACGAAACCATCAAATATGGGTTGTGACTATGAGTAAAAGGCCATTAGTTGGAGTAGTAATTGGGAGTCTATCTGACAGTGATACAATGAGCGCATGTGAGGACATGTTAAAAAAATTGGATATAGGATATGAGCTGGTTGTCTCTTCAGCCCATCGAACACCTGAAAAAACGAGGGATTATTCCATTAATGCACTATCAAGGGGAATAGAGGTTATAATAGCAGGGGCTGGCTGGGCAGCACATTTGGCCGGTTCGTTGGCCTCTTACACGACACTACCCGTTATAGGTGTACCTATTGATTCCTCGCCACTTGCTGGAATAGATTCATTGCTATCAACTGTGCAAATGCCGCCAGGCGTTCCAGTAGCCACTATGGCAATAGGTAAAGGGGGCGCAAGAAATGCTGCTGTATTCGCAGCCCAGATCCTTGCCTTAAAATACCCTGAAATTGAAGAAAAGTTAAAGGCATATAAAGAGGAAGTTAAAGGCAGGCAAAAGGGTAGATGAAGGTTGAGCAATGTTGCGAGAATAGATTCATCCGAATCCCTTAAAAAAGCCTTAGATCGTGCTTCAAAGATCTTAAGGGAAGGCGGCATTGTTGCCTTTCCTACTGAATCTTTTTATGGATTAGGTGTTGACGCTACTAATCCAGAGGCTATAAGAAAACTATACAAGTTAAAAAAAAGAGATGAAGATTTGCCCCTGCTCATTTTGATTCCGTCCTTTAATGAACTTTCTAGATACACTATATCTATCCCAATACAAGCGAGAATAATAGGAAAAAATTTTTGGCCAGGTGGAATAACCATGGTTTTTAGGGCCAGCCCTATTTTGCCGGCAGAATTAACAGCCGGCATGGGGAAGGTGGGCATAAGAGTATCAAGTGATCCAATAGCTAACAGACTTTCACAAGCGGTTGATTTTCCTATCACGGCTACGAGCGCCAATTTTTCCGGTACGCCACCCAGCACACGTGCTGATCAAGTTGCAGAACTTTTTGGAAATGACCTGGGCCTTATATTAGACAGTGGGGTTACAGAGGGTAAAAATGCGTCTACTGTGATTGATGTAACCGTTAATCCTCCCGTTATTATTCGGGAGGGGATTATTAGCATGGAGAAAATTATAAATAGAGGCATATTAGTCACAAAACCGTTTTATTTTGAGCGCAAAATCTAACCAAAAAAAACAATAAGAGTGCATTTAACCTCTTAATTACCCGATTAACCATATATATTGTAGTTCTTAAAATACCTTACATGAAAAAAACAAAAATTTTTGTAATTACCGGCCTTTCGGGTTCTGGAAAAACTACGGCGATAAATGCCATAGAAGATGCAGGTTTTTTCTGTATAGATAACCTGCCTGTAGTCTTATTGCCTAAATTTTTGGAACTCAGAAGGGAAACTGATTCTGTTATAACGAAATTTGCGCTTGTTATGGATATGAGAGAGAAAGGCTTTCTCCAGAATTATCAGCACATCTTTAGTAAACTTAAGGCAGAGGGATATCTATTTGAAATAATCTTTCTTGAGACATCCAAAGAGGTTTTGCTCAGAAGATATAGCCTAACCAGGAGAAAGCATCCGCTTAGTGATGGGGGAGGGACTATAAAGGGAATTGAAAAAGAGATAGAGGAACTAAAAGAATTAAGGGGCACCGCGGACCTTATAATCGACACTTCGAACTATAATGTCCATGAATTGAAAGAAGTTGTATTGAATCATGTTAAAAAGGCAATTCCTGAAAGACACATGATACTATACATCCTGTCATTTGGTTTTAAATACGGAATACCCCACGATGCAGATATCGTTATCGATGTTAGGTTTCTGCCGAACCCATATTTCGTTCAAAGGTTAAAAAACCTTGATGGTACTCATGAGGAGGTTCGAAGATATATTGAGAAATGGGAGGAAACAAAAATTTTTCTAGATAAGTACTTCGATTTACTTAAATATATGATACCTTTGTATAAGAAAGAGGGTAAAACATCGTTGACTGTTGCCATAGGATGCACAGCAGGGATTCATAGATCCGTAAGTATAGCAGAGCTGATCTATAGGGACCTAAAAAGAAAGACAAAATATGTTAGCCTAACACATAGAGATATTGACCTTGATAGATAATGAAAGAGCCTGCAGATACCTTAAAAATTAAACAGCTTATTAATAAAGGCGTAATAATTAAAAACCCTGGTGCTATAGCTATAGGGGAGGATGTCTCTATTGATAGGATATCAGGCGACGGGGTTACCATACACGCAGGTTCAAAAATTTTTGGTCCAAAAACCTTGATCATGGATGGTTGTGAAATAGGCTATGAGGCCCCCGCCACGATAGATAATTGCCAGATAGGTGCCAATGTTAATATCAGGGGGGGGTTTATTTCCCAATCAACATTACTAAAAAATGTTACTGTGAGATCAGGCGTCGATATCAGGGAAGGTTGCTTGCTTGAGGAGGAGGTTAGATGCGCTCATACAGTAGGCCTTAAGCAGACTGTCCTGTTCCCATTTGTTACACTTGGAAGTCTTATTAATTTCTGTGATTGCTTTATGTCCGGAGGTACCGGCAGAAAGAATCATAGTGAGGTCGGAAGCTCTTATATTCATTTTAACTACACACCGGATCAGGATAAGGCAACGCCGTCTTTGATAGGAGATGTACCTAATGGAGTTATGCTAAAGCAGAGGCCAATCTTTTTAGGTGGTCAAGGGGGTTTAGTTGGACCAAGCAGAATATGGTATGGCACAGTTATAGCAGCGGGAACAATTTACAGAAAAGATTTTCTCAAGGGAGATGGCATGCTCTTTCCCGGGGCAAATATAAGGAGAAAACAGCCTCTTTGTCCGGATCTTTACCAGGGCATCAAGAGGATCATTTATAATAATATTAATTATATATCTAATATTATCACCCTTCATAGATGGTATATGGATATTCGGTATCTTTTTTTTGGCGCAGATAAAATGAACATGGCCCTTTTTAAGGGAGCAACAGAAAAAATCGGCATGATTATAGCTGAAAGAATGCATAGGCTGATGGCGTTATCAGAAAAAATGCCCCAATCTCTTAAAGTATACAAAGAGGTAATGAAAGGGAACGCCCTTCAAAAGCAGGAACAGTTGAGACTGGATTTCTATGAACAATGGCCGAATATCGAGCAATCTCTAAATGACTGTTACAAGAAGGAGGGAGACCTTCAAAAAAGGGATAGATTTATTGATTCAGTACAAAAGGGGATAGAGAAAAACGGGAAAGATTATATTGAAGTTATTACAAACTTAGAAAGCTCTGAAGCAAATTTAGGTGTAGAATGGCTTCAGGGGCTTGTCGATGAAATCAATAATAAGGCCTTGAGTTTTATTCCTTCCTTTGGGTCTTGAAGTTTAAACCCAGATTATGCAGTAGCCACCTACTGCGGCCTGAAAAACCTTGTCC
>JAGYMO010000225.1 GCA_018400255.1 Deltaproteobacteria bacterium | reverse complement strand
CATTCATATGGCTGAAACCTGAATATTAATGGCCGTACAATCAATGAATAATCAAACCTTGTATAATCAATAATATTGATTTTTTTTGGTTTAGCAAGTATGCACTTTTTTTTAGATACGTTTCAAGGAAAGATAAAATTTTTAATTAAATCGGAATTTTCTTGAAAAGATATTTTATGTATGATATAAACAAAAAATAGGTGTTTCTCCTTTTTTTAGGTTTTTGAAAAGATTCTTGATTAAAGGAAAAGCACCTTTTTTCTATCTTTATTGAGTTATGTGTTTTTCAGTTAAGCATTCCATCCATTTTAAAAGAATTTATCCAAAGAGTATGGCCATATTGACATAGAACATTTATTGTGATAAGAAATAAATTAAAACATTACAAAAAGTATGCAATTGAAGAAAGGATACATTTAATTGAGTAGAGACGATTTGATACGTTTAGAAGGAGTGGTGACAAAGATGCTAGGCGGAGGCACAATGGAAATTGCTTGTGATGAGGGACTGAAAATAAAAGGTGTACTCTCTGGAAGAATGAAGAAGAACAAGATAAAGGTAATCATTGGAGATAGGGTCCAGATTAGTGTTTCTCCCTATGATACGGCCCACGGACTTATAACGTATAGGCTAAAGTAACGTTTTTTAACTATCCCATCGCTTGAAAAACCAACCTTCTTTGCCTTCCTCTGTTGTCAAAATCTATTAGTACTATTTGTTGCCATGTCCCTGTAAGGATTTTACCATCAATAAATGGAACGGTTAGTGAGGTTTTACAGATGGCGGATCTAACATGAGAAAAGCCATTTCCATCTCCCCATCTTAAATTATGCTTGTATTCTATGGTCTGGGGGATAAGTCTTTCAAATGCATTTTTTAGATCTTCAATTACACCGCTTTCAAACTCTATGGTAGTAATACCAGCCGTTGAGCCCGGTACAAATAGAGTAACTGAACCTTCTGAAAATGTTAGCTCATGAACAAATTCTGATACAATGGGGCTTATGTTATGGATATCATTGAATCCCGACGTTTCTACCTCAAATTCCCTTGTAACAACTGTAGCCATAATCTCATCTCCTTATGATATAATATCTTTTTTAAGTATAAGAAGGTATCTTATACTATTATTCGTTGGAAGTTTATACCTGACCTTGTATTTTTCGGAAAGTAGCAATTTCGTCATTAAATCTCTTGACTCTTCGATTTCTTTTTCAATTATTGGGCCCTTAAATGTGACCAAAAGGCTGCCTGGTGCGAGATACGGAGAGCAGATTGTAATCGTTTTTTTTATGGATGCAAGGGCACGGACAGCTACGATATTGTAAGAGGGTAATAAGCCTGGCAGCTCATTATATTTTTCTGCACGGCCATGGTATGCGTCAACGCCCTTGAGATTGAGCGCTCTAATAGTATTCTTTAAAAAACTGACTTTTTTGGCCCTTGATTCAAGGAGGTGAACCTGAAATTCCGGCCTTGCTATCTTAATGATTAAGCCGGGTACACCAGCGCCTGAGCCAATGTCAAGAAGCGTCCCTCTTGCAGGAAGATAAGGCAGGGCAACCAAGGATTCGAGCAGGAGCTTTATCACCATTTCTTTTTTTTCGGTGATACCAGAAAGGTTTACAACCCTATTCCATGACCAAAGTTCCTCGATAAAGATCGAGCAGAGCAACATCTGTTGATCTGAAAGTTCAACCCCAAATTCATGGGCGCCATTTTTTAGTAATTCGCTGTATTCGATTTTGCCTGTTTCCTTTAAGATAAAATACCTTCTTTGAAGTATATTCTAGGATCCGAACAATGGTAAAAATGTAATGAAGTAATTGTAATTATAGTATTTAAGGCAAAAGAGACAGATTAATGGTCTGTTCTCGCTTTATTTTTATCAAAGCATTTTTTTAACGCCGTAAGGTTCAAGTTTCGGGCATTGAGGATAGTTATCAGAATAATTTCGGGGGCTATATTTGTCAAGATACAAGGTTCAGAATCAATTCATTTATATGCTGAATGGATAAATAAAACGCGTAATATAGCCGTCACTGAAATGCGTTTTGCCTTTATAAATCAGATGTTGCTTAAGATTGCGTAGTCATTTCTGGGCATTTACTTGATTTTTAAATTTGAAATAGTTAGATTGTTTATGTGTTTGCCTGGGTTTATTACTTATAAAAACCCCATTAGCACTTTATGAGAATTGAACAGATTTTTATTTACAGATTGAGGGATTTTTATGGACATAGTTGTTTACCCGGATTCGGTTTTAAAGGAGATTGCCGAACCAGTTGAAAATATTGACTCTGAGATTCAGGGCATTATTGATAGGATGGCGGATTTAATGTATAGCAATTCCGGCATTGGTCTGGCGGCAAATCAAGTTGGAATACCGAAGCGAATTATTATATTCGATATAAATTACAGAGAAAACCAAAGAGATCTAAATGTTTTGATTAATCCTGTGATTTTGTCAGCCGAGGACAAGATAGTTTATGAAGAGGGATGTCTTAGTGTGCCGTATTTTAATGGAAAAATAAACCGTAAAAAAAATATTAAGGTCCAAGGGCTGAATAGGGATGGAAATTTGATTGATATTGATGCAGAGGACCTAACTGCCATTTGTATACAGCATGAAATTGATCACCTTGATGGGGTTTTAATACTCGATCATGTTAGCGCCTTAAAGAGGAATATGTATAAAAAAAAGATAAAGAACTTAATCAAGAAAGATAAAAATGGATAATCAAACCTTCCTTTCTGACCTGCCATCAAGGCCTAAAATAGTCTTTTTGGGGACCCCTGACTTTGCTGTTCCTACACTGGAGGCGCTTATTCGAGAGGGATATGACATAGTATCTGTTGTTACACAACCAGATAGACCCAGGGGCAGGGGGAGGCACTTAGCATCCTCGCCTGTCAAAGTTATTGCAGAGAAAAATGGACTTTCCATACTTCAGCCGCAGAGGCTGGATGATACATTTTTGAACCAGCTTTCTTCATTAAAACCAGACATCCTTGTCGTTATAGCCTTTGGACAAATAATTCCTAAAAGTGTTCTTAGCCTGCCTAAATGGGGCGGTATAAATATTCACGGATCCCTTTTGCCAAAGTATAGAGGGTCTGCGCCTATACAGTGGGCCGTTATAAATAATGAAAAAAAGACAGGGCTTACAACAATGCGTATGGACGAAGGCCTTGATACAGGTCCAATATTTTTGAAGCAGGAGGTTGACATATCTAAGGGTGAAACTGCCGGCCGATTGTATGACAGACTTGCATCGTTGGCACCTGATTTACTTTTAAAGACCTTGCAAGGGCTTTCGAGCGGGACGGTAAAGCCGGAGGAGCAAGATGATTCGCTTGCTACGTACGCGCCGAAACTAAAGAAGGATCAAGGGATGATAGATTGGTCTAGAAAGGCAGAAGAACTTTGCGGGTTGATCAGGGGATTAGACCCCTGGCCGGGGGCCTTTACCTACTATAATGGAGAGATGATGAAGCTTTTTGAATGTGATGTTGTCCCTGCAGAGAATACAATAACCACAGTGCCGGGTATGATAAAGGGGTTTAACCAGGCTGGAATGGAGATAGAAACCATAGATGGCTCATTGATTATAAAAGAGATACAGGTTCCAGGAAAAAAGAGGATGCCTTTAAGCGAATTTATTAAAGGTAGACACTTGACTATTGGAACTACATTTGGGGGTAGCTTGCCTTAGTAATTATTTAATCTCTTATGGTCTTTTTATGAATTCAAAACAACTACGGGATAAATATTCAATAGTAGGAGTTGGCTACACGCCGCAGGGCAATGTGCCAAATCTTACGGCCGTAAGCTTTTACCTTGAGGCATGCGTTAACGCCATACTGGATGCAGGTCTGAAAAAAGAGGATATAGATGGCCTTATGGTTTACAGGCATTTTGAGCCGCTGGCAAATGATACAGAAATAACTCCCTATTTAATTGCCCAACACCTGGGAATAAGGCCTTCTATAGTGGGGCAGGAGGCAAACTGCGCAAGAGGACACCTTATCAATGCACTAGGCCTCCTTGAGGCAGGCTTTTGTAACTATGTATTAATCGCCTATGGCGACAATGCCTTTTCTGGAAGAAGAACTTTTCTTAAAGAGGCTACTCATGGAGAGCCTGAAGGTGATAATGGGGCCTTTGGTGAGTTTGGTCTTGTAGCAAATTATGCTCTTGCGGCCAGAAGGGGGATGCACATCTTTGGTACGGGCCCCAATACGTGGAGGGAGATAGCTGTCAGCCAGAGAAAATGGGCAAATCTTAATCCAATAGCAATGATGAGTAAAAAGGGTCTTTCCTATGAGGAATATGATAATGCAAAATGGCTGGTAGAACCATTCAGGATTTACGATGCATGTCCTATAAGCGATGGCGGGCGGGCTTATATTGTTACATCTACAGAAAGGGCCAGAGACCTAAAACAAAAACCTGTTTATATAATGGGGATAGGGGAATATAATCCTTCTGTAGATGTTCATCAGTCAGATTTCATGGAAGGGCCTACCGGTGCAAAAGAGGCAGGAAAAATTGCATTTACTATGGCAGATATATCTATTGATGATATTGATGCCTGCCAGATATATGACTGTTTTACTTATACCGTGGAAGTGACTTTACAGGATTATGGTTTCTTTAAGCCTGGAGAAGGATATGACTGGTTCAAGGATGGAAGGACAGCCCCAGGGGGAGATCTTCCTGTAAATACCTCTGGTGGACTTTTATCTGAGGCTTATTTTATGGGGCTTACACCATTAACAGAGGGTGTGATGCAGTTGATGAGCCGCTGTGGTGACAGGCAGCTCGGGCCAAAGACTGATACAAAGAAGCCGCAGATAATTCTATGTAGCGATAATGGTGGTGTCTTTCAGAGCAATTCAACTGTTATACTGAGGAGCTCCTGAAATGGGATATGACAAACCCGTACCTAAGCCAAATAGTGATACAAGGGTTTTTTGGGCTGGATGCAAAGACCATGAGCTTAGGTTTCAAAAATGCAAGGAGTGTGGGCATGTAAGGTGGCCTCCATCAGTTGTGTGCCCGAAATGTTATTCGTCAGAGACCGAATGGATTGTATCTAAAGGGAAGGGAAGGGTTTACAGTTTTGTGGTCTATCATGTGGCGTTTCATCCGGCATTTAGGGATGAAGTTCCCTATGTTACAGCCATTGTAGAACTCCAAGAAGGACCCCATCTGCTTACAAACATAGTCGGATGCAAGGCATCAGAGATCAAGTGTGATATGCCCGTTGAGGTGATATGGGAAGATATTACTGAAGAATTCAGCCTGCCAAAATTTAAACCGACATAAGCACATAATTACTTACTTTTTTTGGCCATAAGTCTTAAATTTATCTATTACCTTTTCCATTTCCTTGTCAGAAAGTATTACCGGGTTGCCTATACAACGAGTTTGATAATATATCTGAGCGACCAATTCAATCTCCTCAGCAATGTAGAAGGTTGACGCCAGGTCTACCCCAACTGCTATTAAGCCGTGGTTTGCTAAGAGGGCCGCATTATAGTCTTTAATGGTATTGCAAATATTTTCTGCCAGCTCCATTGTACCAAAGGTTGCGTAAGGCACCAGAGGTACCTTGTTTCCTGCAAAAGCAACGAGATAATGAACAGCCGGTATCTCCCAGTTCAGACATGCTATTGTGGTAGCATACACGGAGTGGGTGTGTGTGATAGCATTTATATCGCCACGTTTTTGATAGAGCATAGTATGGAAGTCCGATTCGCTTGAAGGCTTTTGGTTGCCTTCTATTATTTGTCCGTTCATATCTATCAAAACTATATCTTCTAACTTCATTTCAAGGTAATCTACTCCGCTTGGACTAACAGCAATCAATCCTTCTTTGCGGTTAAATATGCTAAGGTTGCCTCCAGTGCCTGTTGTAAGCCTCGAGTCAATTAATTTTTTCCCGAAACGCATTATTTCTTTTCTTTCCTTTGTAAGAAGCATGGTTTGAATCCATTAATGGTTTAAGTAGCTTTGCATAAAAAATATATGCCTACGGTTCAAGGCAGTTTGCTTTTCCGCTAGCTGATCGGTGAGGCAACAACCAGTATAACACAGTCTTTGTCTCCACTATTTTTTAGCCCATGACTTGAACCAGTTGGAAGCCATATCGCATCACCGGGAATTACATGTCGTTTTTCCCCATCAACACTCATTTCCCCCTCACCATCAACTATGAAGTATATCTCTTCCATAGGGTCTATATGGGGTTCAATGCTGTTGCCGGGAGGGAGTTTTGCAGTTGCCAGAAACCCTATCTCTTTGAGTATCCTGCTATCCAGTATCATTTGGGCTGTTGCCCCACCATGTGCCAGGTATGTAGTTTCTAAAACCTCTTTATCTCTTAAATTTCTAATGATCATAATTCTTACTCTTATATATGCATTTAAAATTAGTTAAAATTACTTTTTTTATTAAAATTCTATTATGCCAAGGGCCTTTCTTAATATGACAAGGGCATCGCCTACAGTAATCTTACCATCTGGACTTGGATTGCCCTGATTGTCCAGGGGGGCAACATCTCCATGTAGCATATTATCCTCAGTAGGAGTTTCTAGATTAAGGGCGAAACGCAATGCAACTAATGAATCGCCTACATTGACAATGCCATCTCTATTTCCAAGGGGGGCCACATCTCCATCGTAAGGGATATTAGATATTCCAGCCCCGGTTAATAGGATGCTCATGACAGGTTTATAATGATCATCTGAAGATACCGTAAGGTTTGCGATCTTAACGCCTAATGATCCAGGTAAAAGTGATATATTGCACGCACATGATCCTGAAGATGAAATGGTATTGCTCGTACAGTTATTTGACTCGATATGAAATTCAGACAGATTATTGCCGGTTATTTGAATGTCTTTAATCTTCAAATCCTCCGTGCCGGCATTGTGTAAGGCTATCTGTAAATTCTTACTGTTTCCTTCGGGCACATTTCCAAAGTCAAGGTTTTCAGGATAGGCTGTTATGCCAGATGAGGGAGGATTAAATACCCCTCGGCGGTAAATTACCCCAAATTCACCATCAACCATATATACAGATGGAGAACCCACTGGGGTAATGCGATCATCAGAAACAGCCTGTTCTAAAATGGATCCACCAGTTGGTGTGGCATAGTTGTTTGCTGAGGTAAAGATGATGCCCGTATCATCACCATTATATGAGGGGATTCCGTAGCTGTTGAGGGCTAAAGATGCAATTTTCAGCTCACCGGTATTTAGATTTCCAGTAAATATAAATGACAGTTGATTTTCTATATCTAATACGTCAAATGTTATGAAATTATCACTTGTTTGGCTGAGCCCCGGATAAGATATGTCGTAGCCAAGGGCTGGGGGAACAATGGTCTGGATGTGGCCTGTTTCAATGTCGATGGCATAGATGCTCCATGTACCAATCATAGACTCATTTGCAAGCTCTATTACATTAAATGCGTCGTAGACTATATATTTACTATCCGCAGTGAAGTCCATTGTATCAGCAAATAGTATTGTGTTTATCGAGAAATCTCCATCGAACACCGGTGATGTAAGGTGAAAGCTTTTAGCCTCTGACGTTTCAATATCAATAACGTTTATTGAGTTCGATGGCATTCCAAATTGATTAAAAAAGATAATAGCAAACTGTCTTTGGTCAGGTGACAGAGCAATAGAATTTATTAATCCAGGGTAACCTAAGCATTCCTCGCATGTGGTTGGATCGGTTTCCATCTTACAGAGATCGTACTGAGAATTCACAAAGATAACAAGGCTGCCATCACCTGAAACGCACGGTTTTTTTTCCGCAACTGTATGACATGATAATTGTATTCCAATCTCCGGATCTTTTTGTTCCCTTCTTCCCAGTAAATAGTTTCCCTTTTCCGTGTCATAGTAAATAAACAATAAAGAATCAGGACCATCTATAGGTGCGATGTCTGAAGGCCCAGGGGTAGGCGTATTTTCAAAGATCTCTACTGCATCAAAGGCCTCCGCTGTCTTCAGAGCCTGAACCGAGCCTTCTCCGAACAGCTCTTCTGCAGAAGCGATGCAAGCAAGCCTTCCATCAATCAGTTGGGAGTTTGCCACAAGGTGGTAGCTGAGTGCCCTGTAGAATATACGCTCAGTATCTCGTATTCCTATAGCCCCATCTAGCCCTTCGGCCAGAAGGTAAAATGCATGGGCAACTATGGTCATATTGAGATGAACGCCACCGTTATCCTCGCTGGTAAAGATATACTCACTCATTTTACATGGGTATCTTCCAAACCCTCCACCTATATCAATAGATGAAGGATCTTTCAGGCTCCTGAAAGGTTCCTGAAATATCGATGGGATTACCCAGTCTGCAGATCCCCTTGTTCGTGCATCCACCATTTCTCCGAAGATATCCGAGAATGATTCATTCAATGCGCCGGATTGATTTTTATATATGAGATTTGCTGTATGAGATGTAACCCCATGGGCTAATTCATGGGCTACTACATCAAGGGCTGCAACATATGGTTGGGCATCACCAAAAAACATCATATGAATATCGCTGTTCCAGAAGGCATTGTCATAATTTTGGTCCAGTCGAATAGTCCCAAGGATTGTACATCCATTGCCATCAATAGAATCTCGGTTATGACGCTCGAGATAATAATCGTATGTTTCTGAAAGGTTGTAGGCAAGGCTTACTGCATCTGGAATCCATCCAGCAGTGGAATTATTTGATGCTACGTAATATATGTCTTCACCAAAGGGCTTATTGCGATAATCTCCTATTATTATAACACCCCCTGGGTTGCTTCCTATAGGGTCTGATTGGCCGTCATACATCTGTTTGCTTGAATCCACCATATAGAATATTTCATCGTCTTGCCAGAGATTTAATGGTTTGGTTTCTTCAAATAGGTCTATGCCTGATCCAGTTACTTTCGAGCTGTTTACCTGGTTGTAGGCCATTAAGGTTAAACCACTTAACGCGTCTATTATTACAAGCCAATCCTCCTTTACAGAACCAGAAAGTTCTATTTTCCAGGCTAGCCTCTGTATGCCGCTGTTAGGGGCATAAATAATAAGAGCTGGTTCGCTGACATCTGCCTCCTGCCCAGTGGCAAAAGCCTTACGTGCTATTTTTATCGCATCATTTGCCTCTAAGACGGGCTGTGTGATCATTTTTTTAGGCGTTTTTACAAATGCGCCATCCATCATATCTACATCACCGTTTTGATTGAGATGCACTATAAGTTCAGCAGGCCATACCGGAATTCCGCCGTATTGCTGCGAAAACCTGAGATGGCGCCTTCCGATATTGTCTGCTTGTCGCTTGTAAAGCCTTAGCTCATGATCTGGCTCATTGATGCGTAAAAT
>JAGYMO010000224.1 GCA_018400255.1 Deltaproteobacteria bacterium | reverse complement strand
CTGCCCTCCCCGTCCCGAGACCGTGACGGGATCGGGAGGCGCGACTTATGTTTAATTTAGTCAAATATTTATTATTCTATTAAGCGGCGTTATATGCTTGTTTGTCGCAAGACATGGCAGACTCCTTCCGGTTGTGAGTTAGTCATGTTTCTCAACATACCAGAAACCCTGTCATGTCTTCTCATTATCTTATGTGGTGCACTTGCAGCTTGAATTCATCTTAGGTATTTTATGTCCTGCGCATCTAGTTTTGATCTTGAAGCAAAATCAACCCTTAAGGATACCCTATCCTGTATATGGCAAAAATTCTATGAGTAATATGCCTTTGTCTTGGCAGAGGATCTGGATGCCAAGATATTCAGAAATTTTGACCATTGAGACTGATTACCGTTACCCACCTTTATGCCTAAAATTTCAGCCTTTTATTTTTATAGATAAAATGCTATCATTTACACAAATCGTTGCCTGAGCCTATCCTTACAAAGACATATAAGAAAACCTTCTTGCCTAAATAAAAATAATATGCCCCAAAATTTTGCCGATAATGTCATGAGGAATAGATTTTACTTTATCCACTCATCATGGGCAGATGTAATTAAATTTTTTTTACTCCTCATACTATTGACATGGTTGATTTATAAGGGGACGGAGAGGATTGGGTATCACTGGCAATGGCACAGGGTGCCTCAGTTTCTTTTTAGCATTGAAAATGGGAAATTTATAATTGGCCCCCTAATCCATGGTCTGATTGTCACTTTACACATAAGCGCTTGGAGTATTGTGCTGGCCGCTTTTATTGGATTGACAACTTCAGCGCTTCGAATGTCACGCTCCTTTATGGGCATAGTGATTGCTCGAGGCTATGTTGAAATTATTAGGAACACACCGCTTCTTGTTCAGCTTTTTTTTCTATATTTTGTGTTAGGCCCTGCGCTTGACATAAGCCGTTTTACGTCAGCCGTTTTAGCTTTAAGTTTATTTGAGGGTGCTTATGCCTCGGAAATATTTAGGGGTGGAATCGTCTCCATACACAAAGGTCAGTGGGAGGCTGCCTACAGCCTTGGTATGGGTAAGATTAGTTCGTTTACCTATGTTGCTTTTCCTCAGGCCATCAGACGTATTCTTCCACCATTAACCAATCAGGGGATATCATTGATTAAGGATTCTGCCCTTGTTAGTACAATAGCAATTTATGATTTAACCATGCAAGGACAGATTATTACAAGCGAGACTTTTTTGACATTTGAGATATGGTTTACTGTTGCCGCTATATATCTTTTTGTGACTATTTCCTTGTCCACGTTAACTAATGGTATTGAAAAACATATTCGTATAGTTGAATGACAAAGGCCTTATACCGGCACGTAGAATTCTTTATACACATACGAAGGTTTATCGTGTGACTTGACACGTAATAAACAAGGAGACAAGAGTGCGTTTAATTAGTGCCTGGATTAATATAGGAGGGAATAATAATAAGAAAGGGGGGATTATGAAGAAGAAGGTCTTAATAATAACAATATTTTTTATTGTGAGTCTTACAGTATATGGGTTTGTTTCGAATGTCATTGCGGGCAACGTTCAACAACAATTGTCATCGGAAAGCACTATTGAGAATGTAATAAAGAGGGGAATTTTACGTGTCGGCATGTCTACATTTGTTCCATGGGCAATGAAGGATAAAACTGGTAAATTTGTCGGTTTTGAGGTCGATGTAGCAACAAGGCTGGCTAAAGATACTGGTATAAAGATTAGTATCGTTCCAACAAAATGGGCAGGGATTATTCCTGCGCTATTAACAGGAAAGTTTGACGCTATTATCGGAGGCATGACTATACGGCCTGATCGGAACCTAAAGGTCAACTTCACTATACCCTATGATTATAGCGGGCAAACTATTTGTGCTCATAAATCGCTTGCTGCCGGATTTACTAACTATAAAGATTTTAACCGCAAAGGAGTCACTATAGGTGCTCGCCTTGGATCATCATCGGTTGCTGCAATTAATAAGCATATGCCTGAGGCAAAATTACATCTTTTTGAGGACGAGGCTCAAGCGTACCAAGAACTTTTAAATGGCAAGGTGCATGCCGTTGTAGGGTCTCTTCCCATGCCTGCATATCAAGCCTTACGATATCCTGAGAGACTTTTTGCGCTTCCAGAACCATTTACAAGGGAGCTTATAGGCTTTGCTGTTCGGAAGGGGGATTTTGATACAGTAAACTATTTTAATAACTGGATTCGTAATGTAAAGGAAGAAGGATGGCTACAAGAAAGACATAATTACTGGTTTAATACCCGAGATTGGGAATCCTTGATAAATTAGATTAACTGTAGGCCCTATGAAAGATATATAAAAGTGTAGAATATTTTTAGACAGAAACCTATGCTCTAACGCGGATCTTCTATTGAAAAAAAACAAGATAAAATTCAAGGTCCTTGACGTTTTTATTGTGCTTGCAATTATTGGTATTGGACTTTATATCGCTTATAGGTTGAAAGTAGGACTCCACTATAAATGGAGTTGGCATATAATACCTCAATATATGTTGCGTTATGATGAAGAGGCCGGAAGATGGATTCCAAATCTACTTATAGAAGGGCTTCTTACAACCATTCGTTTAAGCATCTGGGGAACCATTTTAGCCGCGGTGTTTGGCACACTTATGGGCCTCTTCAGGGTAAGTAAAAGCTTATTCTACAGGCTGATTGGTCGTTCTTATGTTGAATTGATACGCAATATGCCGCCACTGGTCCTGATCCTTATCTTTTATTTTTTTGTAAGCGACCAGATCATGCCCCTTTTAGGCGTGGATAATTTTATTTTCTCCTGCTCGGAAGGTACAAGGCGATTCGTAAAGATTTTTTTTGCGCCCCCTGCCTATCTTTCCGCCTTCATTTCTGCTGTTGTTTCGCTTGCTATTTTTGAAGGAGCATATATTACCGAGATTGTTCGTTCAGGGATACAATCAGTAGAAAAGGGTCAATGGGAGGCTGCCTCTGCTCTTGGATTTTCTAAATTACAAAGAATGCGGTGTATTATTCTGCCGCAGGCAATACAACGAATTTTGCCACCTTTAGCGGGACAATTTATTTCCTTGATTAAGGATTCTTCCATCGTTTCTGTTATCTCAATCCAAGAATTAACATTTCAAGGGCTGGAATTGATGGCAGCTACTTATTTAACCTTTGAAATATGGATTACAATTGCCCTCTTATATCTCATCATTACCCTGACCTGTTCAGTTGCTGTCTCGAGATTGGAAATTCGCATGGGGAGGCATTATGCATAATGTTATGGTTGGATCAGGATAATTTTATTTATCTCCCACCTAAAATATTTCCTAAACCTCCCAAAATTGAGCCTTCACCTTTGCGACTACCTCCTCCTGACGGTGCATGTGAAAGTATCCGGTCGGCCATACGTGAAAAGGGGAGGCTTTGTAAAAGGACTGTTCCTGTTCCACTAAGTGTGGTCAAAAAGAGCCCTTCACCTCCAAAAAACATTGATTTTAGATTGCCAACTGTTTCAATACTGTATTCTATGCCGCTGGTAAAGGCGACAAGGCAGCCTGTATCAACCCTAAGCGTTTCGTTTCTTAACTGTTTATTTATTACTGTTCCGCAAGCATGAATAAATACCATCCCATCTCCATAAATACTTTGGAGGATAAATCCTTCACCGCCGAAGAATCCTGTTCCCAGCCTTTTATTAAATGCTATTTCCAGTTTTGTGCCGAGGGCTGCCGCAAGAAATGCATCCTTCTGACAAAACAACTTACCGCCTACTCTTGACATATCAACAGGAATTATTTTTCCAGGATATGGAGCAGCAAATGCAACGCGTTTTTTTTCCTCATGTTGATTGGTAAAGTGGGTCATGAAAAGTGATTCCTGGGTTAAGACTCTTTTCCCAGCACTAAGCATCTTTCCAAGGAATCCCTCGTTTGCGTTAGATCCATCACCCATTTTCGCCTCAAACGCGATTCCACTTTCCATATAGTTCATGGCTCCTGCTTCGGCAATTACAGTTTCACCTGGATCTAATTCGATTTCCACGATTTGCATATCGTGGCCTAATATTTCATAATCTACCTTGTGGCATATCATTATAAAACTCCTGTCTAAATTTAGCGAAATGCTATTAAATAAAAAAATATATATAATAGTGCAAGATTACAAACCTGAAAAACTAAATCTTATAAATGTTTAGTAAGAATTTTTTTAATTATTTAAAATAGGCCTGAAAGTTCCGCTATATTTTTCATGAGAATATGAAGGAGCATAGAGGGAGTCATTTCCTTTTCGGCGTATATAGGTTTTCCAAAGTTTATTGTAACTTGATTCCTGAAGCCCACTTTAACGTAGTTAATACCTACAGGGATAAAGGGCACGTTTAAACGAGATTGAATCATTTTTATAATTCCGGTTTTTCCTGGTCCAATTTTATTCATGTAGTAAGTTCCCTCGGGAAATAATACTATCCCTTGCCTCTGATTCAAAATTTCAATTATTTTTGTGAGGGAATTTCTGCTTTCTATAGGGCGGGTCCTATTCAATGGAATTCCACCGAGAGAGCTAAAAAACCAGCTAAATAAAAAATTGTCAAAGAGCTCATGTTTTGCGATATAATATAACGGCTTGCTTGAAACGAGGCTTAATATGGGTATATCCTCCCACCTTTGGTGTTTTGGAGAAAGTATAAATCCAGTCTTTTCTGGAATATTTTCAATGCCATGAATTGAAATCTTAAAAAAAGGCCTTAAGAATAACCGGCATAACAGCTTTGTTGGCCAGAGAATTAGATATCTTTTAGTAACCATATATCCTTCTTAAAGGAATTTAAACGCCCCATTTAAAAGAAATTTTTACATAACTAAATAGGAGGTGCTCCTTGCTTTTTAACCCACAGGAATATATCATTTGCATTCTAAGTTGGTAAATGATTATTTTCTGATTACGCACATTGAATAAAATCTTTTGCCTCAGGGTGAAAATTTGATACATTAGTCGAATAGTTGGTTTTATGAAAGGATTAAAATCATGTTGAAACTTTTAAAAAATGCAGATGTTTACGCACCTGAGCACATTGGGAAAAGGGATATCTTAATTACCGCTGACAAAATTGGCTATATAAAGGACAGCATTGATATTGGCAGCACAATTGAGATTGATATCATAGATGTTAATGGCAAAATTTTAGTGCCGGGATTTATAGATTCTCACGTTCATATTGTTGGCGGCGGTGGAGAAGGCGGGTATAAGAGTAGAACCCCTGAGATAATGTTAACCGATATAACCTCCGGTGGGGTAACAACTGTTGTTGGATGTTTGGGTACGGATGAGACAACACGGACATTAACAAATTTGATTGCCAAGGCCAGGGGTTTAGAAGAAGAAGGAATAAGCAGTTATATACTAACAGGCTCTTACCATATCCCAGTACAAACAATTACCGGATCGATTCAGGATGACATAATGCTTATTGACAAAATAATAGGTGTTGGTGAAATTGCGCTGTCGGACCATCGCTCTTCTCAGCCTACAATTGAGGAAATTAAAAAAATTGCAGCAGCTTCAAGGATTGGCGGAATGCTCTCAGGGAAGGCGGGAATTGTGAATATCCACATAGGAGATGGGCCTGGAAAATTGAGTATATTAGAGGAGATAGCTGCTCGTACGGAAATCCCAATTACACAGTTTATTCCCACCCATCTTGGAAGAAATAGAGAGCTCTTTAAATCATCCATTAAATATGCAAAAAAAGGCGGCCTTGTAGATCTGACAACAAGCACTGGAAAAAGTTTTTCCGAAAACGGGAACATTAAATGTAGCAAGGCATTAAAGCAATTACTTCACGCAGGAGTTCCCATTGAAAGGGTTAGTTTCACGTCTGATGGCCAGGGCAGTTTACCTTTATTTGATGAAAAGGGAGAATTTAAAGGCCTTGATGTAGGCAGAGTCGCATCCTTATTTAATGAGGTAAGGGATGCAATAATTGAGGAAAAGATTCCATTAGAGACAGCGATAGCTGTAATAACATCAAACCCTGCAAAAAACTTAAAGTTGCATAATAAAGGTTCGATACGGGCCGGGAAGGATGCTGATTTTGTTATTCTTGGTAAAGATTTCGATATAGTAACGGTCATTGCTAAGGGAAAAACCATGATTAAAGACAAAGAGGTTATAGTAAAAGGAACCTTTGAGGCATAGCAAGATTCGTTAGATTTTAATAGTGCGAGAAATTGAGAAACCATGGTCTGTTCTCCATGGATTACCTGGATTAGAAAAAAAATATTTTGGGGAGATAATTAAACCCAGATTATGCAGTAGGTGGCTACTGCATAATCTGGGTTAAATCGGTGTTCGCATATTTGCAGAGGCAATTAGGCAATTTTTTGAATAAAAATCTTTGTGGCATTGTTTAAAATTACCTTGATTATTTTATATATATATATATTAATATAGGTCTTCATTTAAACGATCATATTCTACACACATATCTCAAGTTATTGGCTTTTATCATATTATTCCTTTATTGCTGTCATTTCTTGCAAGGAGAAGAAAGCCCCTATGTTGTCAAGAATGCAGACAATTTTTTAGTGTTCATAGGCTTATAGTGGATTTATGATATGACTAACGATCATCATCTCCTTGAGGTAGATCACCTTAAAACATATTTTTATACCTTTGAGGGCGTAGCCAAGGCAGTAGATGATGTATCTCTTTTTATGGATGAAGGGGAAACGCTTGGTCTTGTTGGGGAATCAGGGTGTGGAAAAAGCGTAACAGCACAATCTATTATTCGGCTTATACCGGAACCTCCAGGAAAAATTGTTCAGGGCACTATTAATTTTGACAACACCAATCTGCTTGAGCTTGACCTGAAGCAATTAAGAAAGTTCAGGGGAAATAGGATTTCTATGATCTTTCAAGAACCCATGACTTCTCTCAATCCTGTTTTTACTATTGGGAATCAGATTTCAGAAATGTTTATGCTTCACAAAAAGCTCAATAAAAAGGAGAGCTGGGAGCGTGCTATAGAGGCGCTAAAGGCAGTGCAGATACCAGCCCCAGAGAAAAGGATTAATGAATATCCCCATCAACTGTCAGGGGGGATGAGGCAAAGGGTAATGATAGCAATGGCCCTATCATGTGATCCGGAAATCTTAATAGCCGATGAGCCAACAACCGCTCTGGATGTTACTATACAGGCACAGATAATTGATTTAATGATGCACCTAAAAGAGGATTTTAATGCAGCTATTATGCTGATAACACATGATCTGGGTGTTATAGCTGAAATAGCGCAAAGAGTAATTGTTATGTATGCAGGTAAAGTTGTTGAGGAGGGGAAGACAAAAGACATCTTTGAAGAGCCCAAACATCCTTACACCAAAGGACTTCTTCAGTCTGTACCTAAATTAGGGGAGAGATCTAGAAAAGAACGTAAAAAACTCGAGGAGATTAAGGGCATTGTTCCAAGCCTTTATGAACTGACCGCCGGCTGTAGTTTTTTCCCGCGTTGCCCAGAGGCATTGCCCATTTGTAGGGAACATATACCAAAACTTACTACTATAGGTGAATTTCATAAAGTAAGCTGTTGGCTTTACTCAGATTTGTAGAGGACTATTAGGTTGAAATCCCTTCTTACAATTGAAGATTTAGAGGTTCATTTCCCGATCAAGGAAGGACTTTTATCCCGTATAGCAGGATATGTATATGCAGTAAATGGCGTGTCATTGACGGTTGAAAAAGGAGAGGCTATTGGTCTTGTAGGTGAAAGCGGATGCGGGAAGACAACAACAGGTCTTGCTGTCCTGAGGTTAGTGGAACCCTCTGGTGGAAGCGTTATATTTAAGGAAAAAAATGTCTCTCGAATGGGCAAGCATGAGCTGAGAGCAATGAAGAAAGATATGCAGATTATTTTCCAAGATCCTTATTCATCTCTTAACCCTAGAATGACTGTAAATCAGATTATTGGTGACCCTATGGACATACATAAGGTGTATCAAGGAAGTGAAAAAGATGACAGGATTGCCTATCTATTGAATAAAGTTGGGCTTACACCCGAACAGGGAAGGAGATACCCCCATGAATTTAGTGGTGGACAAAGGCAGAGAATAGGTATTGCGAGGGCTCTCGCATTGGACCCAGAATTTATTATCGCAGATGAACCTGTATCGGCACTCGATGTATCTATTCAGGCACAGATAATTAACCTGCTGATAGATTTGCAGAATGATTTTGGCCTTTCTTATATGATTATAGCCCATGACCTTGCCGTAGTTGAACATCTTTGCGATAGAATTGCCGTTATGTATCTTGGTAGTATAATGGAACTGGCCTCTTATAAAGATATTTACTTGAACCCATTGCACCCTTATACAAAGGCCTTGCTTTCCGCAATTCCAGTTCCGGATACCAGTGTAAAAAAGCACAGGATTATTCTTAAGGGTGATGTGCCAAGCCCCATCAACTTGCCGAGCGGCTGCCCTTTTCATTCAAGGTGCGCTTATAGACTGGAAATATGCGATAAAGAAAAACCACCCTTAAGGGATATCGGAGGCGATCATTATGTAGCCTGCTTTTTATACTGACTTGTTTGCTTTAAACCCAGATTATGCAGTAGGCACCTACTGCATAATCTGGGTTAAACAGGTTTACCTCAAATTGTTTGGTAAGAAATTTGTTTTGCTTTAAACTGCTAAGGAAGCGTATTATTGTTTACATCAAACTATTTGTTAACCTTAGATAGGGAGGGAGAAATGAAAAAGGTATCTTTTATAGTTTTAACAGCCATGTTTTTGGTATTTTTGATAGGCTTTACAGGGCAGACAATGGCGGCAGAATCATCTATAGTCGTGGTTGTTGACTCTCCGCCGAGGATGATGAATCCCCATGGTTCTGATGCGGATTCAAATCTTTCGGTAATGGCAAATTTTTTCGATGGCCTGATGCAGAGAAAGGGCTCAGATGGAACCCTTGAACCGGCTTTGGCACTTCGATATGAACATCCTGATCTGTTGACATGGACATTCTATCTTAGGAAGGGGGTTACATTTCACAACGGGAATTCCTTTACTGCAGAGGATGTTAAGTTTTCCTTTGAAAGACTATCAGATCCAAAGGTATCTGAATTTATAAATACCGGCAAGAATATATCATCCATTGATGTGATCGACGAGTATACGGTATCAATAACGACAAAGGACCCTACTCCATGGTTTGCGAACAATATGCATCAGGTCTATATGATGGATAAGGAGTCCACGGAGTCGAGGACTGTTGGAGAGGTGCAGCAAGTTCCTATAGGAACAGGGGCTTATAAGTTTCTTGAGTGGGTAAAGGGCTCGTATTTAAAGATGGTTGCCAACGAGGAGTATTGGGAAGGAGCGCCACCTATCAAAAACGTTGAGCTTAGGCCTATTACTGAGGCATCTACAAGGTTTGCGGCCCTTGTTTCTGGTAAGGCTGAAATTGTATCCGGGGTTCCTGTGGAATTGTATGAAAAGATTGTTCAAAACCCAAAATTGGATGTGATCAGTATGCCTGCAAGAAGGTCTATTTTCCTTTCCCTCGGTAACAAACCAGAAGATCCATGGAGTGATATTCGTGTTAGAAAGGCCATGTATATGGCAATCAATGAGGATGAGATTATAGAAAAAGTTATGAGAGGCCATGCATTCCCAGCTTCCCAGATTCCGGATCCTCCTACTATAGGTTATAATGAAGGAATAAAACGGCTTCCGTATGATCCTGAGATGTCAAAAAAACTCTTGAAAGAGGCCGGATACGAAAATGGTTTCGAGATTACTCTTACAGGGCCTAATGATAGGTATATACAGGATGAGCAGATTGCCGAGGCCGTTGTTAGATATTTGGCCAAGGTAGGCATCAAGGCAACGCTGGATGTAAAACCAAAGGCAATCTTCTTTCCAGAAGTATTTGAAGGAAAGCTTGATTTTTATCTTATAGGCTGGTTTGACGGGACATTTGATATGGGGCGTACCTTCTTTAAGCTTATCCACACAAGGGATAAGGAAAAGGGATTTGGCTCACTTAATGGTGCTAATTTTTCAAATCTTGATGTAGATTCACTTTTACAGGCAACTGCCAGTATAGTGAATCAAGATGCTCGTAAAGCGGTACTTCAGTATATAAATAAGCTTGCAACAGCGGAAAACATCGCATGCATACCACTGCACTACCAGGAGGATATATATGCTATTCAAAAGGGTAAAGGAATTAAATTTCAGCCAAGGCCTGACCGCTGGATAGTTTTTAAGGAAATATCAAAATAAGACTTGTATAACATTTTTGGCAAGGTGGGGTTTTTAAATTGCCCCACCTTTTTATAAGTCATGACAACATACATAATAAAACGGCTTATACAGGGTGTGATTGTTTTATTGGCAGTATCATTTATCTGCTTCTTGATATTTCGCTCTTCCGGAGACCCTGCAATATCCATGGCAGGCCAGTATGCCACATTTCAGGAAATAGAAGAGGTGCGCAAGGTCTTTGGATTGGATAAACCTTTCTATATTCAGTATGCTCGTTTTATAACGAATGCCATTAAGGGAAATTTTGGAAATTCTTTTGTAAACAAGGTCCCTGTTTTACCACTCATATTGGAACGCCTCCCTGCAACTGTAGAACTTGCAGTTTCGGCAATATTCATTGCATTTGTTCTAGGAGTAGGCCTTGGTGTATTAGTTTCTTTGAAGCCATATGCTCTAAGAAACAGATTTATTATGGCAGGTTCACTTGTTAACATATCTATGCCAACATTTCTTACTGGAATTTTGCTCATAATGTTATTTGGGGTATATCTCAACATTCTTCCACCATTCGGGAGAGGTGAAACAGTTATTGTAGGTTTTTGGCGGACTGGTTTCTTGACATTGAGTGGCGTAACTCATTTGATTTTACCCGCGTTTACCTTGGGAATGTATCAACTTGCCGTGCTATTGAGATTAACCAGGGCAGGGATGAGGGAAGTCTTGACTGAAGACTACATAAAGACCGCATGGTCAAAAGGCCTTTCCCCTATGAAGGTTATATTCAAGCATGCCCTTAGAAATGCCCTTATACCTGTTGTGACAATGACGGGACTTCAGTTTGGTGAACTTATTGCCTTTTCTTTTGTAACAGAACTTATATTTCAGTGGCCTGGCTCAGGGAATCTTTTGCTTACCTCAATATATGAGCAAGATCAACCGGTTATCGTAACGTATATTATGCTTGCAGCACTCATAATTTTAAGTATTAACATCCTTGTTGATATTTTATATGCAATCTTAAACCCGAAAATCAGATATGATTGAGAAATTCTCCAAGTCAAAAATCATCTACCATTATTTACATGATCTATCCGCCATTATCGGCAGTTTATTGTTAGTGCTGTCTATTTTGTCTGCTATATTTGCGCCCATGCTTGTGCCTCAAAATCCTTATGATCTTGAAAAGGTAAGCCTTGAACATTTTCTGACACCCCCTGCCTGGATGGAAGGAGGGTCAGCACAGTTCCCCCTCGGTACGGATGACCAGGGTAGATGTGTTCTCAGCACAATAATATACGGATTCAGAACTTCTTTGATTGTCGGCTTTGGGGTAGTAATAGTAGCAGGAATTTTTGGCGTAATAATTGGATTGTTTGCCGGCTACTACGGGGGAATTCTTGATGCAGTTTCTATGCGTTTAGCTGATATCTTTTTCTCATTCTCTACTACATTGATTGCAATCCTTATGTTAGGGCTTTTTAAACAAAGAGGAGTTTTGATTGTTATAGTCGCCATTTGTATCGCAGACTGGGTTAAATATGCACGAACTATGCGTGGCAGTGTGCTTGAAGTAAAAGAGGAAGCGTACATAATAGCGGCAAAGGCTACGGGGGCAAATGATTTGAGAATTCTCTCAAAGCATCTTTTCCCTAATGCGATTCCTCCTATATTTGTAATTCTTGCCGTAGATTTAGCAGTAGCTATCATGCTTGAGGCGACCTTGAGCTTTCTCGGCGTTGGTGTGCCTCTTACAGAGCCATCCTTAGGGATGATGATAGCAATCGGAAAAAACTATATATACGCTGGTATGTGGTGGCTTGTATTGTTTCCAGCAGCCGCCCTTTTTCTATTGGTGATAGGGATAAATCTTTTCGCAGACTGGCTGAGAGAGGAATTAAACCCAAGGATTGAACGTTAGTATTGGTTTATCATTATTAGGTTTCTGCCACAGCATTAATTTGTCGATCGATACTATATAATGGCTAACAAAAAAGGAAAGGTATTTGATTATAAATGAACACAAGTAAGGCAAAGAGCAACAGCCGGCATTTATGGGTTAAAGAAATACAAGAAAATGAAAAGATTAGGGGAGATTACCTTGTAAGAAACAAGACAATTTCAAAAACAAAACAGGGAAATTCATTTCTTACCCTTATCCTCTCTGACAAGACAGGGTCAATCGATGGAAAGGTTTGGGATAATGCAGACGAGGTTTCCTCTAATTTCAGGGAAGGTGATATAGTTTACATAGCAGGGTCGGCAGTCAGTTACAAAGGCACGATACAGATAAGGATAAATGAATTAAAAAAAGAGAGTGAGTCATTTGATGCTGGTATTTTTCAGGAATCGACAACAGAAGATACAGGGCAGATGATCTCTGAGCTAAAAAAGCTTGCCAGAACAATAATGAACAGACATCTTAGAGCCCTTATCGAATCTTTTTGGGCAGATCATGATTTTTTAACACGATTCAAAAAGGCCCCAGCGGCTAAATATCTTCACCATAGTTATCTTGGAGGGCTACTTGAACATACATTGTCCGTAGCCAAATTAGCGGCGGATGTTTCCAGGCATTATAAAGAATTAGACCGCGATCTTTTATTATCCGGGGCCATACTTCATGATATAGGGAAGACAAGGGAGCTGTGTTTTGATTTAAATATAGACTATACAGATGAGGGAAGACTTTTAGGGCATATTGTTTTAGGTACCATGATGGTAGAGGAAAAATTAAAATTACTTAAAGATTTTCCTGAGGAGCTATCTATTCGCCTAAAACACCTTATATTGAGTCACCATGGTGAGCTTGATTTTGGTTCTCCTAAGCGGCCAAAGTTTTTAGAGGCCTTTGCCCTTCACCTGATAGATGATATGGATGCGAAGATTAATGGGCTTGGCCGACTGATGAGGGAAGATCAAAAGGAAGGGTCATGGACATCATTTAATACTTTATTTCAGAGATATTTTTTTAAAGCAAATATAAATGATAAAATAAAAGATAGTGATAGTCAAAGAGATGAAAAAAAACCAATGCAAGAATCTCTATTCCGTTTGAATTAAGCTCGAAGACTATTTTAGCGTTTTTTTATTTTTTACAATTAAGCTTAATCTACTTCCAGCGATTAGAACAAATCCTGATAAAAAAAACCCATAAAGCGCAAAGTCATTAAGGCCCAATATTTTTCCGAATAGGGCTAAGCCACCTCCAACTGCCATAGCCGATATTGCACCTTCTTTATTTAACTTTAATCTGTCTTTATAAAAACCGAGGAGTACTGGAAATACTAGCCCAGAGGTGTATACTGCGTATCCAAGAAGAAGGGATGAGATTACTCCCTTTATCTCTAAGGCAATTATCAATGAAAAAACCCCAATAACGGCTATAAAAATCCTTGATAGTTTTAGCAATTTTTTTTCTGGTATATCTTTTTTATACATAGGCTTAATTATGTCTACTGAAATAATAGTGCTCGTGGTTAAAAGACATGTATCAGCAGAGGACATTATGGCGGACAGGAGGGCGGCAATAACAATACCATTTACACCTATAGGGAAAATGTGACTTATTATAGTTGGAAATGCTTCTTCAGGGTTTATTTGAGGAAATAATATCCTTGCTGTCATACCAATAATAACTATGATAAATGAGAAAGGAACCAATGTTAGCGAAGTAATAAGGGCAGCCCTTTTAGCTATTTTTTTATTTTTAGCGCAAAATAACCTTGAGTAGATGTCTGGTCCAACCACATATGTTGAACCAACTAAAAATATGTAGGTAGTCAGAGTTTTCCATGTAAAATGCTCGCTGACAGGAAATGAGAAAAAGTTTTTATCAAGAACTTCCTGCATGAGGGATATACCCCCCGCCTCGTTCAGGCATAATGGAACAACTAAGAGAATTGCGGAGATAATGATAACGCCCTGTATTGCGTCTGTTTTTACAATTGAATGCTGCCCCCCGAGTAATGTATAGGTTATAAAAATCAAGGCAACTATTATCATTAAAAGGAATAGTGGAAGATTTATGATTATACCCAATATTTTTCCTGCTGCCACTATCTGGCCGGCAATAACTCCCATCCATGCGATAATTATCAGGCCTGATGCGATCAGCTTTGCCTCATTTCCATAATGCTTCTCCAGTATTTCCGGTAATGTGTAAAGACTATACCCTCGGACTTTTTCTGCAAAAAAGATACTTAATATGAAAAGACCTATGGCACCTACAAGAAGCCACCATGCTCCAACTAAGCCGTTTTTATATCCAAGCCCAGCCATCCCAACAGTGGAGGATCCTCCGATGATAGTTGCAAACAGGGAGCTGGCTATAAAAATAGTGGTTCCCATCCTGTCTGCTACAAAGAAGCTGCTGACACTCTTTACTAATTTATATGATCTGGTCCCTATGAAAATGAGGGTCAAAAAATATATGATGACAATTGCTAAGTCCATCGAAAAAACCTTTCTTCATGTAATTTTATGCAAAGCTAATTCAAAAAAAGAAAAATGTCAAAAGACTAATTGGCAGAATGATTATTTTATGGACAATCAAGTATTTCACTACAAAATGGTAAACCCTGTTTAACCTTGACACGTAGTAAAGTTTTCCATACACTTCCATCAATCAATGTAAGATGAGCCTGCAACAATTGAAAATCCCAAAGCGTAAGGATGTTATAAATGAATTTAAGGCCCGTGGCGGTAAAATAGCTGCCGTGTTGCCCATCCATTATCCAAGGGCACTCTTCAGGGCCTTTTCCATTCTGCCTATTGAGCTTTGGGGTCCTCCTAAAATAGACAACAGCTTTAGCGGGTCACACCTTCAAGCCTATGTCTGCTCTATTGTGCATAATGCCTTATCATTTTTGAAGATTGGAGGATTAGATGAGGTTGACTTTATTTTGGTTCCGCACACATGTGATTCCCTGCAGGGCCTGGGAAGCCTTTTAGTAGATTTTGTTACGACTACAAAAAAGGTCCTGACCCTTTATCTTCCTAGAGATAAAGGTGAACCTGGTTATGAATTTCTAGGACATGAAATTTTGCGCATCTATACTATACTCTCTCAAATAACAGGCCTTCACCCTGATGATGCATTACTCTTTGATGCAATCCATATAGAGGAGCAAGCTGATAAGGCCCTTGCTGAATTATATTTTAAACGGAAGAAGTTAGGTTTAGGGAATATGGATTTTTATCGCCTAATCCGTACGCGTGAATTTTTACCGGCTGAACATTTTATCAAATTATCACAGTCCGTATTAAGTGTATCGGCTGCTAAAAGTTTTAATGGGCTACCCGTTGTCTTGTCTGGAATTATACCTGAGCCTATGGAGCTACTGGATGAACTGAGTAGAATGGGTATTTCTGTTGCTGCTGATGATTTGGCATGCTGCGGCAGAAGGCTTTATCAGCCAGGTGTTAGCATGAACCCATTTAGAAGGCTATCGGAGAATCTTTTTTCAGCAGCGCCGGATCCTACACGAGGTGACTCATTAGAGTCCCGTATACAATATTTAAAGAGTTTGGTGTATAAATCTAAGGCAAAAGGGGTCATCTTTTATGATGTGAAGTTTTGTGAACCTGAACTTTTTGATCTTCCTGATTTAAAGAAGGCTTTAAAAGGGCAGGGCATTCCTTCATTAACACTGGAGGTCGATATAAATGATCCAATTTCAAGCCAGATGCTCACGCGAATAGAAACCTTTTTAGAGGTTATTAGATGAGCATTTTCAGCCATATTAAATATTTTATGAACGTGAAACTTGGCGCACGTTCCTATATCATGTTTAATCGTTGGAGGAATGCAAGAAGACCGCTTAGATGGAATACAAAATATCTCGCGCCTCCCCTTAAGGTTGATAAAATTACGAAGGAGTTGATAGCCCTGCACTATTTAGATGGACATTACGTTGATGGAAGGAAATCTGTGGCATGGGTGACTTCAGGTGCACCAGTAGAGATTTTGCAGGCGTTAGGGTATTATGTAATATACCCTGAAAATCATGCTGCAATTTGTGGTGTAAAGAGAAAGGTAGTCGAGATTGCCGGTGAGGCGGAAAATGCAGGTTACTCTCTTGATATATGCTCATATGCCAGGACGGATATCGGGGCTATGTTATCAGGGAAATCCGCAGTTGGTACATTGCCAAAGCCGGATTTGTTGTTAGCATGCACGAATATCTGCCAGACCGTGTTACATTGGTACCGCATTTTGAGCTATCATTTCAATGTCCCATTAATTATCATTGACACCCCTTTTATATACACAGAGTATTCAGATGCTGATATTGAATATGTTAAAAACCAAATAGAAGATTCAATTCCTGTTGCTGAGAATGTTTGCAGGCGCAGTCTCAGTTTTAAAAAACTTCAGAATGTAGTAAAGATGAGCAAAGATGCTTCTGAGCTTTGGCTACAAATTATTCAACGGGGCACTCACATACCTGCTCCGATATCGGCCTTTGACCAGTTTATACAAATGGCCCCTATTGTAGAGATGCGTGGAAAAGCAGCCACTGTTAATTTTTATGCGGCATTACTGCGAGAAGTTGATGAACGTATTAAAAACGGTGTCGGGGCTGTAGTCAATGAACGCAAGCGTCTCCTCTGGGATAATCTTCCTATATGGCACCGCCTGCGTTATTTTGCAGAATATTTTGGCACGATGGGGATTTCCGTTGTTGCCTCAACTTACACTAATGCCTGGGGAGAGCTAGCGCCACTCATGGATAAAGATAGACCCGTTGAATCAATGGCAAAGACATACATTTATCCCGTTCTGAATCGCAGTGCAGGCAGTAAGCTGGGTACAATCAAGAGGATGGCTGAAGAGTTTCATATAAATGGGGTAGTCCTTCATTCTGATAGATCATGTAAACCATACTCCATAGGCCAGATAGACCAAAGAAATCGCTTAATCCACGATGATAGAATGCCCGCCTTATTGCTGGAAGCGGACCATAATGATACCCGGTCATTTTCAGAGGAACAAACTGCTTCAAGGCTTGATGCATTTGTGGAGATGCTGGGGATTTGATGTGTATTCTAATCTAGAAGCTCTGGGAATAGACGTAGGCTCTTCAACTGTTAAAGCAGTTGCTGTTGACGGTAGTGGTGTTATTCTATGGCACCATATGGAATCTGCAGAGCCGAGGGTGGTGCCACAGGTAGATCATTTTCTTAAAATGGTATCAGAGAAATTTGGAGATATTTCAGGGATACCACTTGTAGCTACTGGGTATGGACGAAGGTTAGTTCATGTGGCGTCCAAACAAATTACAGAGATTAGCTGCCATGCAAGAGGTGTTTTTAAACAACTTGGACATGGCGGTACGTTGGTTGATATTGGTGGGCAGGACAGTAAGGTTATTATTATTAGTAGTACCGGAGCGGTTGAAGATTTTGCTATGAATGATAAATGTGCAGCAGGCAGCGGTCGTTTTTTGGAGAACACTGCCGATCGGCTGAGAGTGGATATAGATAAAATAGGGAAAATCGCACTGTCTTCAACGGAGGAAACCTATATTTCAAGCACCTGTACTGTATTTGCTGAATCGGAGGTTATTTCTAAAATAGCAAATGGAATAGCGGTAGAGACCATTTTAAAGGGTTTGCATCGCTCTCTTACTTTACGAATTGTAACTATGATAAGAAGCCTTGGTTCGCTTCCGCCCCTTATGCTTTCTGGAGGTGTAGTTAAGAATCCAGCAATACGGTACATGCTTTCAGAGGAAACAAAAGAACCAGTGGTATTACCAGATTTACCACAATTAATGGGTGCCTACGGTGCAGCCCTTATTGCGTTGACTTAAAAGCCCTGGAATGAAAAAAACTTCGGCGGCAGGGTATCCCAAAAAATACTTACAATCGTGCTCCATGAAGTTACTTTTCCAATTTCCCTGGTTATGCAAACGTGTCCAAGGTTTATAAATAATAGTGCTTTTTTTATTCTGCATATTAAAGTGGCCATACCCAAAGGAGCATAGGGATGCTGGCAGACACAACCAAAATTTCTGTAGGCAAGCCCATACGCCAGTAATCTCCAAACCTAAATCCTCCAGGACCGAGTATAAGTGTATTGTTTTGATGGCCAATGGGCGTCAGGAAAGCGCAGGAAGCACCGATGGCTACCGCCATGAGGAAAGTGTCAGGGTTGACGCCAAGCTGTGAGGCTGTACTGATAGATATAGGGCACATAACAGCAGCTGTTGCGGCATTGTTCATAAAGTCCGTCAGGAACATAGTGGAGACCAACATGGCTGCTAATCCAATAACTGCATTCCCTTTTGCTAGGTTTTCTATTAAAAAGCGAGCTATAAGGTCGGCTGTACCAGTAGAGTCCATGGCGCTGGCAACTGGAAGCATGGATCCGAGTAACACTATTACTGACCAGTCGACTGCCGCATAGGCAGAACGAGGAGGAACAATCCTTAAGGCGATGAATAGAACAACGCCTGTAGCAAATGAGACCATAGCATCAAGCAGGCCTAATGCTGAAGAGATTACAGCAGCACCCATTATAAGTGTAGCAATCAGTGCCTGGCCTTTTTTTGGAACTCGTATATCACGTTTGGCCAGTGGCAGGAGGCCGACTTCAGAGGCAAAGCCGAATATTGCTTCAGGGGCCCCCTGGAGAAGAAGGACATCGCCGGCAAGAATTGGTGTTGATCGTAAACGCTTGATTGAGCGCATACCCTGGCGAGATATAGCAAGCAGGTTGATGCCGTATCTATTACGCAATTGAATATCAGATGCTGAACGGCCGTTCAAAATTCCATTAGGCATAGAGACTAATTCCTGGATTACGATTTCACCTGATGTGCTCTTTGCCTCATCCTCGTTTATTGTTGACGATATGGAGTCTTTAGCTTTGTCCTTTTTGCCTTGTTTCTCTCCAACATTTTTTTCCGTATCCTCATCTTCGGGTTTAGCAGGAACATCCTCTAAAAGCTTGAGGCCTAAACTTGAAAGGGCTGAAGCAAGGCCTTCCGGCTCGGATTCTATTATTAGGATGTCACCTGCATGTAAAATTCGGCCCGGGTTAGGTGCGGATAAGTGGAGATTATGGCGTACCAGGCCTACTACCTGGGCGTCTACCTCGTAAAGTTGTTGCTCTACATCGTTCAGTCGCATGTCTACCGCGCTGCTACCCTCAACAATAAGTGCCTCACTAAGGTACGTTCCGGTATCGAAGCTGATAGTATCAGCCTGTTTTCGCGCTGGGACCAATCTCCACCCAAATAGTCCCACAAAGACTGTCCCGATAGCGGTAATAGCAATACCCACTGGCATAAAATCAAACATTGCAAAATTATCCATACCTACCTCTGCCCGGAATCCAGAAACAATAAGGTTTGGTGGGGTGCCAATGAGGGTAGTTGTTCCTCCGAGAATAGAGGAGAAGGCAAGAGGCATTAGGACATTACCAGGTGGTATGTTGTGCTTGTTGGAAATTTGAATGCCCACCGGCATTAGCAGAGCTAAAGCACCGACATTGTTTATGAAGCCTGAAAGTAATGCTGCCAGAGCGGAGAGTGCAAGAATACTCAAGGTTGTACCCGAAGACGATGGAAGAATTTTTTGGGCCAACACATCTATGGCCCCGCTATTTTGCAGACCACTGCTCAGGATTAAAACACAGGCCACAGTGATAACGGCCGGGTGGCTAAAACCTTGGAAGGCCTCTCTTACTGGAACTAAACCAAAAAATACGCATAAGAGCAAGGCACCGGCTGCAACAATATCATGACGCCAACGGCCCCAAAGAAACATAGACAATGCTGCTAGTATTACCGAAAGGATTAAAAATTGGTCATTAGTCATAAAGATTCGCTTGGATTCATATCAGCTAAGATGCATAGTAACAAACAAAATTTAGTTTAGCATACTACACTATTTAGGATAATTTTTGTGTTAATTTTAAAAAAAGTTTTATGAGTACATGCTTGTCATTGTTGCAATTATCGAACAAAAAAGGCCTCACGTAGTTGGGTTTTCAGCTCATTTGATTTTACATCATTAAAATAAGCAGGGGGTATACGAAATTGGAGGAAGGCGCATGTATATAAAGGCCACGAGGAGGAGATGATCATGGTCTAGAATACTTCTGGACTAACCAGTTATCTAAAAAACCATAATGTCCCATACAAGTTATATGGCTTTTAACAATGTAACTTTGTAGATTACAGGATTTGGCTAAGGAATAATTTTGTCCTGTCGTGAATTGGGTTTGTGAAAAAATGTTCCGCGGTCCCTTCCTCAATAATCTGCCCTGAGTCCATAAAGACAACGCGATCGGAGACCTCTCTCGCGAAACCCATTTCGTGTGTTACAACAACCATAGTCATTCCCTCTTTTGCAAGTTTTTTCATGACGTCTAATACCTCGCCAATCATTTCAGGGTCAAGGGCTGATGTGGCTTCATCAAACATCATTATTTTGGGATGCATGGCAAGTGCCCTGGCTATCGCCACCCTTTGTTGCTGGCCGCCTGAAAGCTGTGATGGATAATTACTTTCCTTTTCGAGAATGTTTACCTTATGTAGCAGATCTTTAGCAATTTCAATAGCCTCGCTTCTCCTTCTCTTTCGCACAATCTGTTGAGCAAGAATGACGTTTTCCATAACGGTCTTGTGAGGGAAGAGGTTAAATAGTTGAAATACCATTCCTATCTCCTCCCGTACCTTATTGATATTTACCTTCTTTCCATATATGTCAACGTCATTGATAAAAATTTGGCCGCTGTCTATCTCTTCAAGTCGGTTGAGACATCTTAAGAATGTACTTTTCCCTGATCCGCTAGGTCCTATAAATACTACTACCTCTCCTTTTTTAATATGTACTGAGAAGTCAACCAGGGCCTTTACCTCCCTACGGTCATGAGTTCTAAAGGTTTTGAATGCATTTTTAACTTTAATCACTGATCGATAACCTCCTTTCAACGAATTGGGTTGCCATTGACAGGGAGAACGTCATAATAAGGTACAGAAAGGCCACAGTAAACCATATCTCAAAGGTATAATAAGATCTTGCAACTGCCTGCTGTCCCTGGAAGGTAAGGTCGGCCAAGGCAATGACGGATACTAGAGAGGAATCTTTTATAAGAGAAATAAACTGGCCGGCAAGTGGGGGTATAATGCGCTTGAATGCCTGTGGAAGAATAACGTAACGCATGGCTTGCGCATATGACATGCCAAGAGATCGTGCTGCCTCCATCTGCCCCTTATGGATTGATTGAATGCCGGACCGGACAATCTCTCCGACATATGCACCTGCAAATATTGACAGACCTGCAGTACCAGCTACGAATGCAGATAGCCTCAGTATAGACCCGACAAAGAAATAGATCATAAAGATTTGAACAAGAAGTGGCGTGTTTCTTATGAGCTCCACATAGGCAAGTGAAAGTCCACGTGTCACGGGTTCCTTGGATAGCCTCGCAATGCCCACAACGGTTCCAATGATGATGCCGAAAAATGTTGCCAAAACAGAAATCTTTAAGGTTAACACGAAGCCCATCATAAGCACACCCATACGTAAACGAACAACTGGGTCATCAGCAGATTTGGAACCTATATAAAACAGCATTTCGGGTACTTTTTCCCAGTGCCATATATACGTAATTCCCCGTCTAATCAGGAAATAATAGGCTGCTGTTACGAGGATAGCCAGTACAGCTAATGTGATAAGCGATCTTTTATTAAACGTCAAACTAAGCCTCCTTTTTATATTGAATGGCCGTGAACTTCTAGTTGGGTTTCCTTCATCTGTCTTTATCTACAATTGTATTAGCGGAAGAGGCAAGAGGTAATCGATTGAAATAAATGGGGGCGGTATAGTGGCCCCCATTACATTTTATTTACTGCTTTTTGGCCATTTCCTCTACATAGTCAACAAACCATTTTTGTTTAAGTTGTTCCCAGCGGCCATCCCCTCGGACTTGGGCCAGAAAATTGTTAAGAAAGTTAATAAAGTCTGGATCACCCTTGCGCACAGCCCATGCAAGAGGCTCGTATGTTAACGGCTCAAAAAGCCCCATGGTTGTTTCTTTGTATTTGGCTGCAAAGACCCTGACCTGGGGCTCGTCATAAATATATGCATCTGCCAGGCCATTTGCTACTTGAAGGGCACCCTCCGCCTCTGTTTTAAATAGCCTAAGGGTCGCCTGTGGCATTAATTTTTCCGCTGTAAATGCCCCTGTTACCCCCAGCTTGCTGGTTACGATAACGCCTTTTTTGTTTAAATCCTTATAGCTTTTAATCTTATCCTTATCTTTTTTGTTGATCAGTAAGGTCTGGCCTATATAATAATACGGCTCGCAGAAGTTTACTTTAAGATTTCGGCTTTGAAGAACCGTCATGCCTGCCATGATAATGTCATATTTGTGTGTCATTAGTCCAGGTATGATACCATCCCAGGCCGTATTAACAATTTCAACCTTTTTCTCTCCGCCTTTACCAAAAATAGCCTTACCCATTTCGTAGGCCATATCTACATCAAAACCAACAATATTTCCTTTTTCATCCTGCATTTCAAATGGTTGATAACCTGCCTCAAGTCCTACTAAAAGTTTCCCGCGCTTCAATATTTCTTCAAGGGCAGATGCCTTGGCGATGTCTTCGGGTGTTATGGCCATTACAGAAACTGCGCAAAACGATCCAATAATTATAAGACTGATTAATGCAAAAAATAGCTTTTTCATTTCGAATTCCTTTCATTAATTAAAATTTTTCATGGTGCACTTAATTAGGCTCCCTCTCTTTTGGTTTAATTAATTTGTTTTATCTCACCCCCCTCCCTTCAAATAGTTAAGATATTTTTTAAAGACATCATTTTTGTGGCCGGTATTCTATTAATAAAATAAATAGCAATATTTGCTATGTAATAACAAAATTAATTTATAGTTTTATAAGTTATTTAAGGATAATGTCAACATCTTTGTTGGGATAGGGCCTACTTGGAGAAATTTTGATGGCTATTTTCCATCCTATCATTAGAAATGGGGCATTTAAAAATTTCTATGATAGGGGCCTATAGTTGATTTTTTGATAGAGATGGCCTTTTACCTTTTTTTGAAGAAATAAAGATAGCAAGGAAGATAAAAATAATGCCCAGGAATTGGATCGGTTTTACAATCTCCCCGAATATAAAATATGCCAGTAAGGATGCGCCGATAGGTTCTCCTAATATGGTAATTGCAACCATATTTGCTCTTAGATGCCTCAAGGCCCAGTTAAAAGCAGTATGACCTATTAATTGCGGAATAATGGCAAGAAGGAATAAATACACATAAGATCTTGAGTTATATCCGAAAAATGGAACCTTAAGACATATTGAGGTCATTAATAGAATTGATGCGGAAAACGTATAAACTGAGGATGTATATGGCAGGATATCTAAATTTTTTCTTAATATTGAGCCGATAATTAGATAGCCACTGGCCATAATGGCGCCTAAGAGGGCCAGAAAATCCCCAAACAAATATGAGGTGTTTTTAATAGTAAGACCTTGCAGGCCGCTATCACCAATTGCCAGTGTAAAGCCTCCTAAAAAAGACAGGATAATGCCATAAATGATTTCGACTGGCTGTTTTTCCTTGAGAAAAAAATATGAGAATATTCCTATAAAAATGGGGTTTGTTGTGACTAGAACAACACTGCTGGCAACAGAGGTAAACTTCAGTGAGCTGATCCAGAAGAAAAAGTGAAGAGATAGAAAAATTCCCCCAATTAACGCAAGGGCGAGTTGTTTTTTTGTAAAACTAAGAAATTGTACCCCTTTGGCCTTTGCAATGATCAACAGGATTATAGATGATATAGTAAGGCGGTATGATGCTATCATAATTGATGGCACATCTTCACAAAATTTTATAAAGATAGAGGCAAAGGAGATGGCTACAATGCCAATAGACACCAAGAAAATGGTCTTAAACAAGGTTGCTCACCATTTTTGTAATTTTTTGTCATTTTTTGCTTGACAATCATGTATTTTTGGTTCATATGAAGCTTAATATAATTATAATCTATATCTATTAATATAAATACAATTAATTCATAATTATAATGTATAATTTAAATTAATTAATGTCTCAAATCAGCGATTAAAAATAACACGAAAACAACTATTATTACAGTAATTATTTAAGGTTGACTAAAATAGATTAAGGCTGTATATAAGGCATATTTGCTTAAACCTTTTACAATGGTTAAAGGTTGTTTTTTTAAGCTAAAGTTCATTAAAAAAAGTAAAAGCTTGTTTTTTGACGGCATGCAATTGGTATAAAAATTGCATATAAATTTTAGATATGATAAAATAAGAGGAGATTAAATATTGTTTTCGGACATGGAAAAAACTGCATTAGAGGCAGTTTGCAGGGAAATGATAGAAACGATTCTCTTATGCATGCCTAATGCGTTTAAGGGAACTATTTACAGGATTGGACCACCGCCTGACCTAACCGCGGAGCGAATAACATCTGGTATTATCAGCAATGGTAATACAAAGATATCATGGGGGCTTCCTTATGAATCTGAGTATAACCATCCTGGTAAAAAATGGTCAGAGTACAGGGATGAGCCAGGAAGAGCGCTTGAAGCAATGGCCTGGTGTGTCGAGAAACAAAAAAGCTGGACCTCTGAAGAACCAACAAATGATTCACGGAATATTTTGATGCAAGTGGAGGGTAAACCTGACGATTTCTTCCATATGGAGCCTGTGCTATTGCATAAGTCAGATGCCCAATCAGATGCATATATGTCGTCGCAATTTATAAAGGATTATAAAGACGATCTTATATGGAAGGAAAGCGACTATATTGTTATTGCAGTTATTAAGATTCATTTTAAACCATATACCATAAAAATAGGAAGTAATGAGACTATTATCATGAAGAGACTCTCTCGCTCTCTTGGGACAGAATTGCTTTCCCACAGGTTGCGGGATGATTCCATGAAGACTATGCAGAGATTGGCAAAGGACAGACTCAATGCTTTTAATATACTTGCCGACTCTCTTCGGAATGCTATTACAAAATCTGCATTAATTTTTTCCCTTATCAAACAGGAAATAGGGTATTTGAGGGACCAGTGGGAGAGGATGATCTTAGAGAATAGAGAGGAGAAAGACGTAAAATTTAAGGCTATTAAGGAATTAAATGATATCTTAATTAATTTAGATGAAGAAGACAGCGAGCTTCGAAAAAATTTAATGGATGCTCACAACAAATTTCTTGAGCTTTCCTTGCCCACTGAAAAAGGGATAAACTGGCTGAATATGCAGATAAAAGAAAGATGGACCAATTTGTTTACTAAAATTCCGCACGATGATGAAAAGGAAACAATTGTTTGGGACAATATAGGTAAGCTGGAAAAGTCGCTTTATTTTGGTCAGGATACAGATATAATTAACAATTACAAAAAAATTCCGGACGAGACCAAAACAGAGTGGGTAAGGCTTATTTATGGAAATGATGATAGTTTTAATAACTCTTCCCTTGATCATGTTATTGATATATTAGATAACTCCAACATTAATATACCTTATCAGGAAAAATCAAAAAAGGCCTTGAAACAACTCAAGGCTCTCAGAGACACCATGTGCCAGCTTGAGAGAAATACTAATTTTCTTCTTTATCAGGTTCTTAACGGGGGCAATGAGGGGCTGGTTTTGGAAAATCGAAATGGGATTGATCATCTTGTCGATAAAAATTACTTTCTCCGCGACAATTCAGTAAATTAGAAAATTTTCAGAAAAATATCATTAACCGCCGCACCGGATTTTCTTAAAAAGAGCTATTCACTTGATTTCTATTCACTTACTGCTTAGATTCACCCGATATCAAGAAAGGGTTGTCAATTGCAATAAATAATTTTTTTTAATTAGTTATCGCAACCCACTCTATTAAACGTTATATTTCAAAAAATATGGCCTATTTTTTTGTCTATATTGCCTCTATTGTTGCCGAAAAGTACCGATTCTTACGGTCACTTTATAACTGGCTATAGGGTCACCCTATAACCCCACGTTTTTTAAGATAACCCCCTAATCAATACGAGGTGTATTCCCCTTAAGATTTTTCTTAGGAAGGAACAGATTAGCTTATCGACAAAATGTTGGCAGTGGCAAATAAGATTGTTCACAGTGAACGGAGAGACATGCAATGGAAAAGATACAAGTGAAAACACCGATTGTTGAGATTGACGGTGACGAGATGGCCAGGGTTATATGGAAAATGATTAAAGCTAGGCTTATTTTCCCACATGTTGATTTTGCCTCACAATATTTCGATCTTCACATAAAAAATAGAGATAGAACTGATGATCAAGTAACAATAGATGCAGCAAATGCTATAAAGAGATATGGTGTTGGTGTAAAGTGCGCAACCATAACTCCGGATAAAGAAAGGGTGGAGGAATATAGTCTCAAAAAGATCTGGGCAAGCCCTAATGGAACTATACGGTCTATACTTGATGGGACTGTATTTAGAAAGCCCATTATTGTCAGGAATATTAAACCCCTTGTCGTTTCATGGGAAAAGCCTATAATAATAGGCAGGCATGCCTATGGGGACGTCTATAGCAATGCGGAGATTAGGGTCCCGAGTCCGGGTAAAGCAGTCATATCCTTTTCACCATCAAATAATGGTGGAAAAAAGGAAGAAAAAACTATCACTCATTTTGCAGGTCCTGGCATTATACAAGGAATTTACAACACAGATCGATCAATACGGAGTTTTGCAAAGTCTTGTTTTAGACACGCATTTGAGCAGGGCATGGACCTTTGGTTCAGTGTGAAGGATACTATATCAAAAACCTATGACTACCGATTCCGTGAAATATTTGACGAGGAATACAGGGAAAATTGGTTTACGAAATTTCAGAGCGCTAATATTAAATATTTTTTTTCCTTAATTGATGATGCTGCCGCGAGAATAATTCGGTCCAAAGGCGGAATGCTCTGGGCATTAAAAAATTATGATGGAGATGTCATGTCCGATATGATTGCCGCTGCATATGGAAGTATTGCCATGATGACCTCTACGTTAGTCTCTCCGAATGGATATTTTGAGTATGAGGCAGCTCATGGGACCGTTAGAAAGCACTATTATAGGTATCTAAATAAAGAGGAAACCTCCACAAACCCTATGGCAATCATTTTTGCTTGGTCCGGCTGTCTCCAAAAGCGTGGTGAGATTGATAAAAACAGCAGCCTTGTGAGATTTTCGAATATGTTAGAAGAATCGGCGATAGATACTATCGAATCAGGTATAATGACGGCTGATTTGATTAATGTTGCTGAAGAAAATACAAATAACGTAAGGGTAGATACTAAAGGTTTCATAGATGAGATTGCTGTTAGGCTAAATAAAAAAATTGAATCATTAAACTAATGTGTTTGTGAAGATATCAAGGTGCTGACCTTACCTCATCTGTAATATTTCTTTGGATTTGTTTAATGTGGAAGGGCCTTGAAGATTAATATGTTATGGATTATTGTCCCCTTCGGGGAATGGGAGAAAAACCCTCGCCTTCCCCGCTGAGGAGGCTCCGTGACCCCGTTAACGGGATTTCCGCTTCGCTTCGACACGCGGAGAGTTTAGGTTATTAATTGTATCTGGTTAAGCCTGCCCTCCCCGCCCCTAGACCGTGACGGGATCGGGGGGACGCGAGTTATGTGCAATGTAGTCAAATATTTATTACTTTACTAAGCGGTGTTATATGCTTGTTTGTCGCAATGCCAGGTCTGGGCCAGGGTCACAAAGGGACAACGTGGCAAAGGCCTGTCTGCGCCTGCCTGTGCGATGCACCTGTCCGCGTGCTAACACCCACAGGCAGGCGCAAAGAAGAAATAATGCGTCTCAAAGACTCTGTGCCTCT
>JAGYMO010000223.1 GCA_018400255.1 Deltaproteobacteria bacterium | reverse complement strand
AAGGGAAGTATCTTCCAGTCACCAATTTCTTTAAGGCGAGCCTGATGATCTTCTACTATCTTCTTAAATGTTTCCTTATCTTTAAGAATATCTTCAAGCCGCATGGGCAACCGAACCTCTAATGACCTTGATACCATCAATAATGGGCCAGTATCTATCCCTGAATCTATTAATATAGTTGAGGAACGCACGCAGGATTCACCACAGGCTATTGCATCCTCCACTGCATGATCACCAACATACTTTCTTTTACCTTTTTCTGTTACTATAGATAAATCTCCTGGATGAACGTTTAAACACTTTTTTAAGGTACAATAGCTCATATACCCTGCGAGGCAAATTAAATCTATATCAAAGGCCTTCACCAGGCGATCAGCTATGGAATCAAATTCCCTTCTTGCCTCCATCCCTTCTTTAGTCGAGCAGGTTTTCTTTAATCCCCTGCTACTGTAAAACCGGTTTATATCATAGCTAAAATAAGGTATTCCATTTTCATACGCAATCTTCTCGCCCCTTGACATCCCATCAGAACGATCACTAAATATAAATATGACCTTAAATGGAGAGGATGCAAATCGCTGTTCTAACTCCTTTTGTCTTTCAAGGATTTTTATAATGTTTGTGCCTGAACCTGACATGAATGCTGCCACCCTCATGGCTCTTTTGTGTCTATTATTATCGAATATTGGTTTCAACACCGTTATTCCTCTGATTTAACTACCATCTTATACGTGGTATTAAATTTAAAGTTAGGCATAGCATCAACCCTAAAACCCTAAGTTCAATACAAAGGGTGCAAAATAAATGTTTAAGCCCTTGAGTAGATTATAATGACCGTAATTTTTAATCTCCCGTCAACATCAACCCGATATAATATGACCATAGACCTTTTGCTGATTTTTTAAATATACATTAATAGAAGACAGCAAACCCGTCAATAATACAGGCCATAAAAACGTCGAAAGATAAAAAATGGTTTTACTAAATGGGTTATGTAATTAAATGGCCATTGTTGAATAACAGGTGGGAGCAAGTTCTTCGAACTTATAATAAAAGGCTCGGTTTCTTAGTAAAGCAACAATTAATCAAGGAGATTAAATCTAAAGCAAGATTACTATAATAAGGCTGCTCATAAGGCAGGAACCTTTAGATCTATGTGTAAGGTAAGTTTTTTACCTTAAAAGCTCACAATGCCTTTTATTACACGTTTAAAATAATAAAATATTTCAATGAATTAGATACATATAAGGCATGCCGGAGGTCGGAATCGAACCGACACGGACCCAGGGCCCGGAGGATTTTGAGTCCTCTGCGTCTACCAATTTCACCACTCCGGCATTAGTGATTTACTATAATAAAAGGACTCAATTGTCAACAGATAAGAATCATTACATTACCAAAAGGTCTTATTTTTTATATACATAAGGCTTATTGAATGATTCGGCTATTGCTAATTTACCTCAAATAGCTATTCCCGGGCAAGCCTCGGGCATCTATTTAGAAACGATTTAATTATAAAATGGTAAATGCTTGATATAGGAATATTTTACTGTATAATGGGTGAAGGTTTTCCCCTCTTCAAACATAATAGTAACCAAAATATCTTGGTTATATCTTTAGAATAATAGATTAAATTATTTAACTTAGGGTTTACAAAGGAGATATAAATGACGGGCGCCCTTAAAGGAATTACGGTAATAGATTTGTCCAGAATGTTACCCGGCCCTTTTTGTTCCATGATCCTTGCGGATCATGGTGCAAGGGTTATAGCAATTGAGGATAAAAAATTTAAGGAGGATAACACATACTTTTATTCAGTAAACAGAAATAAGGATCATATGACCTTGAATTTGAAGACAAAAAAGGGTTACGAAATCTTCATGAAAATGGTGAAAAGTGCTGACATTCTTATGGAGGGATTCAGACCAGGTGTTGCTAAAAGGCTCATGGTTGATTATGACACAATAAAAACAATTAACCCTGAAATTATATACTGTTCGATTACGGGCTACGGTCAATATGGACCCTTTCGTGATATGCCAGGTCATGACGTAAATTATCTAAGCTTCTCCGGTATATTAGACACTATAGGCGAAAAAAATGGATCACCCAGCATACCGGGTATTCAAATAGCCGACCTTGCAGGGGGAAGCATGAATGCTTTGGCAGGAATCCTTTTAGCGCTCTTTGCCAGAGAGAAAACAGGGAAAGGTCAGTATATTGACATATCCATGACTGACGGTGTACTAGGCTTATTATCAATGCCTCTCGATTTATTTCAACAAGATGGTAAAATGCCGGAAAGATCAAACACTATACTCTCCCATAGATATGCCTGTTATAATGTATATGAAACTTCGGATGCGAAGTATATTTCCATAGGCGCAGTAGAAAACAGATTTTGGCAAAATTTATGCAATATATTAGGTGTGCCTGAATATGGCCCATTGCAATACGATGATTCTCACAGGGAGGAAATAATACATTTTTTCAGAAAGACGTTCCGGGAGAAAACCAGAGAACAATGGGATAAAGAAATAGGTGATAAAGATATCTGCTGGGGAAAAGTACAAAACATTTCTAACCTATTCGATGACCCCCTCTTTAGGGCCAGGGAAATGGTAGGTGAGGTAAAAGATACAAAAGGAAATCCTGTAAAGTACTTTGGTATACCTGTCAAACTTAGCAAAACTCCAGGCTCTGTTCGCACTCCGCCTGTTGGCTTTGGCGAAAGCACAGAAAAAATACTCAGGCAATATGGCTACACAGACTCGGAAATAAATACATTCATAGAAAATGACATAGTCTAATGACGTTGAAAAGCCTCAAGGCATATGTTGAAATTTGTTCTTTTACCAGGTGGAGCCCATGGGCAAACCCTTGGCACCACCTGGTTTCGCCGATTCGCTTCGCGAGCGGCGGGGCTTAGTGGTGCGACATCCCGACTAGAGGCGCATTCATCCACGGCTAAAGCC
>JAGYMO010000222.1 GCA_018400255.1 Deltaproteobacteria bacterium | reverse complement strand
GGCAGAGCTTTAAGCAATGAGATAGACTTTTCAGGGATAGCCGTTTTCTTCCCGGTTTCTTTCTGTATATCCGAAAGCCAGGTTAATTCTACTCCGCTAGTATAATATTTATCGGATTGGCCAAAGGCATCATTTTCCAGTGAGAAGGTAAATATATCTGAACCTTTAAATGTTTCAGCCACTGATTTTGAGGGCATTGGAATTGATATAAAGAGAAAAAAGATGGTTACGATTATTTTTTTCATTTAACAGGAGTCATACTCATTTTTTTACAATCTGAGAGGATTAAGTTTTAAAGTGTAAGCACGTAAATCAATTCTTAACAGTATTCAATTACATGAAACGCATAAGAATGTCTTCCCAAAGACCCTGAGCCTTTAATATATGCTCGCATATTTCTCTGACAGCCCCATCTCCGCCCTTTGCTAATGTAATCATATCTACATTATTGCGAACTATTTCATGGGCGTCAGCAACAGCAATAGATAATCCAACCTTCTTAAGGATTGGAAGGTCTAACAGGTCATCGCCGGCAAAGGCAACTTCATTGGCAAGGAGTTGTGTTCGGCGTAATATCATATCAAGCGTGGAGGCCTTATCTCTAACGCCATCAAATACCATTGAAATACCTAAGTTTTTGCATCTATGGTGTAGTGCCTTTGAGCTTCTTCCAGTAACAATGCCGACATTTATCCCTGAATTAAGCAACATCCTAATGCCTAGCCCGTCCTTAACATTGAATGATTTGATCTCTTTCCCTTTGTCATCATAAATTATACTGCCATCCGTAAGGACTCCGTCCACATCAAGAAGCAGCAACTTAATACGCTCTAATTTGGTAATGTCCACAGGTGCACCATATAAATTGACGTGATAGTTTTTGTGAAAATTCAAGACAGCTTACCGCGATGGGCATTATGTTACAGAAAATGATGTTTTGAGGCAACTGTAAAGATCGGTTACGCGTTAAAATATAAAAACCCTTGGTATAATTGATAAAAATTCTTACCCCTCATAGGGTTTTTAGAATATGACAGTGAATTCCATCTATGATATAGTAGTATATAGCCAAAAGAATAAAATACGAATGTGATCACCTGAAATTCATTTTTTAAAATGATTTAAAAACGTACAATAGTATAAACGTGGCTGAGTGTCAGACTGTAAGCCGAAAACTTTAAAGTACAAGCTATTGCGATTGTTTAGAAATTATGTTTTCAGAAAATAGGTCGAGGAGGACAATTAATTTTTTTTGAGACTGAAATAGATAAGAACGAGATAGAGCGTCAAAAACAAAAGGCCAGGAAGCTCAGGCAATCTGCCTGGTGGAGAAGGAAGATCTCCGATGGAAGATGTTATTATTGTGGCCGTATCTTTGATAAAACTGAGTTAACCATGGATCACATCGTCCCTCTCGTGAGGGGCGGTAAAAGCACTAAGGGAAACCTCGTTCCTGCATGTAAGGAATGCAATAACAAGAAGAAATATCTCTTGCCTATGGAGTGGGATGAATACATGAAAAACTTTGCGGATAAAGGTCTTGAGAAATTGTAGCCTTACACATTAAAGGCAATTGATCCTCGGTTCATTTTTGTTTTTATTTTTCAAACTTTTGTCACTAAACATCATATAAGGACAATGGAAAGTATAATTCGAATAGACATGGCTGACCTGAGTGTGAGGGTTGAAGAGTCTCCAAGGAAATATAAACTACTTGGAGGCAGGGGGCTTAGCGCAACGATTCTTAACGGAGAGGTATCTGGCACTATACACCCACTCAGCAGTAACAATAAATTAGTCGTGGCCCCCGGCCTTCTGGCCGGCACCATGGCCCCTTCTTTTGGAAGGATATCTATGGGTGCGAAAAGCCCTTTAACCAAAACCATCAAGGAATCTAATGCCGGCGGAACTCTAGCACAGAAACTAGATCTGCTTAACATTAAGGCTCTTGTTATAGAAGGCAAACCAAGAGAGAAAGAGACATATATTTTATTTATTGATTCTACAGGGGCGCAAATCATACCAGCGCCAGAGTCCTCAGGGCTTATGAATTACGAGCTTGTTGCTGGTTTGAGGAAAAGGTACGGGGAGGATATAGGGGTAATATCCATCGGTCCAGCCGGTGAAGAAAAAATGAGTGCATCAACAATCGCGGTGACCGATCAAGATGGAAGACCATCGCGTCATGCAGCAAGGGGAGGGCTTGGCGCAGTTTTAGGATCAAAGGGTATTAAGGCTATTATTATTAATGCTAAGGGTGCGGAGCCTGTAAAAATTATAAACAGGGGGCTCTTTAAAGAAACTGTCAAGGACTTGATAGAGATAATAAAGCAGGACAAAGGCTTGCAGCTTACCTCTAAATTTGGAACTCCCTCTGTAATAAAGTTCACGAGCAAGCTTGGTAGTATGCCAAGTTGGAATTATCATGGTGGTGAGGTTCCAAATATCGCGAATATCTTTGGTGATACTATCTCTAAGATTAATTCAAGCAGGGGCGGAAAGATGCACGGTTGCATGCCGGGCTGCGCTGTTCAATGTTCCATTGTCTTTAATGGGAGTGATAATAAGCATTTAACATCTGCCCTGGAATATGAAACACTGGCTATGCTTGGAACTAATCTCGGAATTGTGAATCTTGACGCGATTGCTCAAATGGACAGGCTGTGCGACGAACTTGGTTTAGATACAATTGAAACGGGAAGTGCTATAGCCCAGTTTATGGAAGCAGGTATTATAGAATTTGGTGATCAAGAAAGGGTTATCAAGATATTGGAGGATTTTAAAAACGGAGACTATATTGGCAGAATTGTTGGGCAGGGATGCGCGTTTACAGCCCATTATTTAGGGCTTGACAGGGTTCCCGTGTCCAAAGGCCAGGCCTTTCCAGCCCACGACCCAAGGGCATGCAAAGCAGTAGGAGTAACGTACAGCACATCACCCATGGGCGCAGATCATACGGCAGGCATAGATTATAACGACTCCCTTTCACCCGAGGGCAAAGTGATGAGATCTCTTGATATACAGACACTTAGCGCCGCTATTGACACTGTTGGTTATTGCATGCTTGCTCTTCCCACAAATGCACCACTCATTTATGACATAATGGCACGATTAATCAATGCTCGATACGGAACAGCCCTTAGCAAGGAGGATATTTTGAATATCGGCAAAAATACGATTAAAGAGGAGCTATCCTTCAATCATTCGGCTGGATGGACAGGCATCCATAACCGATTGCCTGATTTTATGAGAACCGAGAAGCTTCCCCCTCACGATGTGGTTTTTGATGTGCCACAGGATGAAATTGATTCTATCTTTGATTGATGACAAACAATCCGCATAATCTTTAAGCGCTTGCCCTTTCAGTCACCTTGCGATGTTCAATTCATCTGTCTTTGAACGCAAAGGGTTAATTTCCGGCAAATCTCTTTATTTTTACCCCGACCGCAGAAAGCCACG
>JAGYMO010000221.1 GCA_018400255.1 Deltaproteobacteria bacterium | reverse complement strand
TTTCTGATTCCCGGCCCCTGACCTTGCCCTTGATTTATCTCGCCCCTCTTCCCAGCAGGATTATCTTAACAGTCTTAACCATTACAATAAAATCCAAAATAAGGGACATATTTTTAATGTAGTAAAGGTCATACTTAAGTTTTTCCAGGGCATCCTTTTCAGATGCGCCATAGGGGTACAGGATTTGCGCGTAACCGGTAATGCCAGGCTTTACGGTAAATCTTTCCTCGTAATATGGGATTTTCTTAGCTAATTCCGTGGTAAAAAATTCCCTTTCAGGCCTTGGCCCCACAAAGCTCATATCTCCCTTAAGCACATTTAAAAGCTGCGGCAGCTCATCTATCCTTAGTTTTCTTATAAGTTTGCCCACCCTTGTAATCCTTGCATCGTCATCAGTGGCCCAGGTAGGCCCGGATATTTTTTCCGCATCCTCCTTCATAGATCTGAACTTATACATCTTGAATATCTTTTCGTTTTCACCAACACGTTCCTGTACATAAAAAACCGGCCCCCTGGAGTCTACTTTTATTGCTATTGCCACAAGGATCAAAAGGGGGGCCAGGATAATTATTCCCATAACAGCCAACGAAAAGCCGATTATCCTCTTCACCAGGCGAGACGTCTTTGATTTAACAAACCCATCGGAAAATATAAGCATGCTTGGATGTATCTTTTCAATCAGCAGTTTGCCGGTAATTCTCTCATAAAACATCTCGCCGTCTATGATGTTTACACCACTTACCTTGCATTTTAATAATTCCTCCGTGGGGAGCATACCCCTCTTTTCATCCAGGGCAACAATCACATTTTTACAGTCCTCTTCCCTGGCTATTTTGCAGATAGAATCAAAGCCGTAATGAATTGGAATAATGGTATTGTCTTTTTCTGCCCCTGAGTCCCTATTTTTGGAGATAATGGAAGAAATGTAATAGCCAATGTCCTTTTTTGCGTCCAGTTCGTTGATTATATCATGGGCTAACTCTCCGATGCCCAGGATTATAGCCTTTTCCCCAAAATACCTTTTTTTAACTGCAAACGCGTAAAGAAGCCGCCATGACACGAGAAAAAACAGCAAGAAGATCAGGCTTATAAAATAAATGCCTCGGCCTATCATTGACGAAGGAAATATGAAGTAAATAATGGCCAGGGTTATTGATGTGATACCAATGGACTGCATAATGCGGGTAAAGAGGTCCAGGTAATCATTGGTTATTTTTTGAGAGTATAGGTCATTAAAATAAAGGCTTAGCTGGGTAATTAATGTTATAAGCAATATCTTAAACCATATTACCGGATACAACGGTGATGTTTCTGAAAGGTCTATATCAAAGAAAAAGTATGTCGCGAGAAAGACGGATATATATATGAGCAAGCCTTCGCCTAAGGTAAAGAAAACTGACGTAAATGAAAAGTAATGACGGAATAGTCGTATCATCAAAAAAACTTCCAAGCTAACAGGTTAAGGTTCAGCTATAACAAATGCCTGCAGCATTCCTGGCAAGATTCATGCTTCAAATCCATTGATTGAGGGCCTACAGGCAGTGATTTATTTTACAATGCCATTATACCTTTTTAATCGGATAAATTCTTCCAAATAATAAATTTTATTTTGGGTAACGCAACCAGAGGCTTACATTTGATTAAATCATTCAATACGGCACTTACAATCGGGGTTAACGTCGTGGGGTGCGTGGCATATTTTGCCGGGCCTATTTAACCTGCATACGTGTGTTATTTATAATATTTACTGTAATATCTGTTGTAGGCCTTGTATGACATGCTTGAGCCATTAAAGACTACGCCTATAATTTTTTCTCTGCCGATGTTCTCAACGGTGTGTAATATTGAGGCCCGCGGGGCCTTGCCATTCATAACTACAAAGATGATGCCGTCAACATGATTGGCTATGGTATTTGTTTCAGCAGTCAACTGGCTTGGGGGGGCGTCAAGGACGATAAACCTGTCACTATACCTGTTTTTTGCCTCATTTATAAAATCTTCCATCTTCTTTGATGATAATAACTCGACCGGATTAGGGGCCTGCATCCCTGCCAGTAAAAGGGTTAATTTATTGATATTTGTCTTAACAAGGATTTCCGATATATCATTTTTACCCTGAAGGTAATCACTTAATCCATATGGATTCTTAATACCGAACATATCGTGCACTGATGGATGTCGAAGATCGGAATCTATAAGGAGGACATTTTCATTGAGCCCCATCGCTAAGCTTATGGCGAGGTTTGAGGCAACGAATGTTTTCCCCTCACCTGGGAAGGCGCTTGTCACCATTATAGCCTTTGGGGCGTTTCTATTTTTATCATAAAGAACAGACCCACGGATTATTTTAAATGCCTCGGCAGTTATAGAATGGGGCGAAGCTAGTGTAAGCAGCTTATCGCTAAAGTGGTGCTCTTGAATCAGCCCCTCAGACGATACAATCTGCCTTTCCTCGGCCTTTATCAATTCATTTTCTGAGGCGTATTGCCTGCCCTCATAGTCTGCCTTTTCAGACATGTACTTATCTAATGCATCTGCTATCTTTCCCATAATATTTTCTGAAAACTACTGGTTTTCTATTTTACGCCTCTCCTTTTGAGGTATTTGATACTCGTTATCTTCAGCCACTTTTTCCTTATCACGGCTAGAAGAGGCGCCCCCTGAGGTATTAAATGTCTTATTATAGAGGACTTCATAAAAATCCCTTAGAGCCGATATCTGTCTCTTTCCAACGTTTGTAAAGGAGCCCGCAACTAACAGTAGTATGAATATAATAATAATGGTTAACAATACCTTAAGGCCTGTTTTTTTAGGCCTGATTTTCTCTGAATCCTTACCCGTTTCCCCCTCCTCCTTCTGCACAAAGAGGGCCTCGTTTGGCCTCATATCACTATAGCTCTCCTGGATCATTTTCCCTGTAATGCTTTTCTTTGTTGTTGAATAGCCAAGGAGGAGGGCATTATCACAGAGGCTATTTATGTTTCGTGGGATACCCTTTGAATATTGATAAATAAGCTCGATCGCATCCTTGTTGAAAATTTTGCCGTCCTTGGAACCAGCTGCCTTTAAACGTCCCTTGATGTAGTCCTCGGTCTCTGATAAGTCTAAGGGCTCTATGTGATACGTTATATTTATACGCTGAAGGAGAGATCTGCATCTGTCATTATTCAGTTTTTCATTTAGATTGGGCTGGCCTATCAAGAATATGTTGAGCAGCCTTTTGCCCTGTAATTCCATGTTAGACAGGAGTCGTATTTCCTCTAACAACCGGAATGATAAATCTTGGGCCTCATCAACGATTAAGAAGGCATTTTGCCGTCTTCCAAGGAGTATCTTAAGGAGGGCCTCGAACTGAATAAGGAGAAAGCCCTTTGATTTGGACTGTTTCTTCAGCCCTAATTTATAGGCAGTATATGCCAGAAAATCATCAGGTGATAGGAGGGGATTTGAGATAAGCGCGTATTTTACCGTAGGGTCCAATTTTCTCAGCAGTGATTGTAGAATGGTTGTTTTTCCTGTGCCTGCCTCTCCTGTAAGTAACACAAATCCCTTTTTATCCATAATCCCATAGGTAAGAAGTGACAGGGCCTCTTTGTGGGATTTTCCCATGTAAAGGAAATTTGGTGATGTTGAGAGGTTGAACGGTCTTTCATTTAAATTATAAAAAGAGGTATACATATCTTATTTAATCCATAAAATTATCACTCGATACCCTGAAGGTCATAAACCTTAATGGCACATCTAATTTATCATCTATCAACCATAACCTGTAGTCTAAATTTCTACCAGCCATGAGTTTTTACCTCCGGGCACTGATTTTACAGGAATTGTGCCCATATTGTATGTACGAATCTGATAGTAGGTTCAATCCCTTTTATAGATATAACTATAAGTGCCCCTAAGATTGCAATTGCAATAATCAATGAAATTATACCCGCTACCTTTTTCCGCTTCTTGCGTCTTAATTCAACGGCGTTATACGTAAATGGAATGTTGGCCAGTACAGGTATTTGAAGTACATTTTCTATTTCATTCGGCGCCCTGAAGGAGGTATCCAGGCTTTCTCTAAAGTAGGCAAAACCCAGTCCAAGGGCAAGTCCTAATCCTATACTCATAAGAAAAATCCTGCGTATGTCCGGTTTGAAGGGTCTTTCAGGGGTCTTTGCCGGATCCAGCACCCTGAATTGCTCTCCCTTCTGTTTCTTTTCCATGTTTACCGCTAACTCTGCCTCTAATTTCCTTGCCAGAAGTGAGTTATAGGTCTCTCTTATGTTTTCATAATCCCTCTTTAGAGACATAAGCTCCTGTTCTCGTTTTGGTGTTTCCTCCACCCTTTCCTGATATTTTTTCATTTGAGCGCGTAGTTGAGCCGCCTCGTTCTCGAAGCCACTTATCTGAACATCCAATTCCCTCAGTTGTTCCAGCAACTTTTTTTCAGTCTCTGTTGTAGTTATTATCTCTTGAACATCCTCGGATTCCAGGTTCTCTTCAGGCCTTACCTCCCTTTCCTTGGTCTCAAGTTCTGCTATTTTTTCCTTTAGCCGAATAATATTCGGGTGTTTATCTGTATATCTTGCCTCCAGGGAGGACAGCTCGGATCTCAGCTGGTCTAAAAGGCTGGGCTCAGTTTTTTCTGCTTTTTCTGTCTTAATCGATTCTATAAGTCGTTTTTTTAGCTCCCGTGCCTCTGTGAGCTGTTGCTGGGTTGCTATCTTTCTATTTTTCGCCTCACGAAGGTTTTCCTGGTTGTTAACTATCTGCTGTTGAATCCTCTCCAGAATTCTAAGGTTAGTCTCCAGTTGCTCTGGAAGACCGCCCATGTATTGTTTTCGGTATAGTTTAAGGCCTTCCTCCTTTTCCATAAGCCTCTTTCGTATCGTTGCAAGCTCGTCGGTAAGAAACTCTGAGGTACTTACCACCTGGTCTTCCCTCAGCTTAAGGTTTTCATCTATAAAATACGAGGCCAGGGCATTTGCAATTTTTGCAATCTGGCCAGGCTCCTTTCCCGTAAAGACTATTTCGAATGAATTGGCCTCCTGCCTGCTCGCCTTGGAAACATTAACAGAGATCCTTCTTCGGAGATCCTGGATTTTATCTTCCATGAACATGCTGCTCTGGGCGTCTGCATAAAGATTGAAGTCTTTAATAATCTTTTCAAGGTTTGTCCAGCTTGTTATCTGCTGGGTAATGGTTCGAATCCGGTCCCCCAGGTCACTTGATATAATGTTTCGCACATACTCGGATGTCACCTTTGGGCGCTGAACCAGTATAAGGGTACTTGTCTTGTAAACCTTAGGGAGTTTGAGGTTAAGAATAGCGCCCACCGCTATGGACAAAAACAGCGGTACAATAATCCACCAGATTCTGCGTATGGCAATCTCTTTGTATTTTTCTATATCGCCGGTTTCTATGGTGTACCCCGAATCATATGCATATTAAAAGTTGAACCTGTGCGATTAGCTTTTAGTCCCGCTTGAAGCGGGATTAGCCATTAGCGATTAGCTTTTGGTCCCGCTTGAAGCGGGATTTAATATCCTCTTTACCTCATTTACCTCTTGATTAAGTTCTCTATGCGTTTCATCCTGTATATAATTGAGATCGCAAGCGAAAAGCAGTTGATATTCCGCCTCGCTTGCAGATCCGGCAGCGATGCTCATAAACCTGGCAAGTTCTCGATCGCTATCTCTTCCGCAACCTTCAGCTATATTCGTCGGGATTGATGCCGCAGCCCTGCGTAGCTGAATCGTAAGCCCAAATCTTTCATCAAAAGGAAAATTCCTTGTGATTAGATAGACCTGTAGTGTAAATTGATGAGCTTTCTCCCATACTTTACGTTTTCTAAAATCTTTCATTTCCATGCCTTTTTAATACTAACGGCTAAACGCTAATGGCTAACAGCACAGGTCGAAAAATTGTAACTAATACTACCATCTAAACAGCCTTTTGGTGGTCAGAGAGAGCATTATGCGATTGTCCTTAAAATCCTCCAGATCAACATCATCATCCTGTTGGACGTATTTATAATCAAGTGAGAGAGAAAACCACCGCAGAAAG
>JAGYMO010000220.1 GCA_018400255.1 Deltaproteobacteria bacterium | reverse complement strand
TGGGCATTGTCTCCTTTTAATCTTACTATTGTCGCAAAGGAGAGATCTGGCATAGGTCTGTTTTTTAAGGGTTTCACTATGTTACTAATGGTTAAAGGATGGGATTATTTGCAGAATAATGCGGTCATTTTGACCTAAATATCTTGCATGCTTATGAAATAATTTTCTCTCCCTATTGTCAACAATTAACCTTTTGATATAAACTTCTATCTATCATATATTCATCTAATGTACCTATATAGCTATTTATTTTAGGTTCTCAATGATACTATAGCTCGAAGGTGCCTCAGTATTGCTTTTGCATTGACACACTAATTCCACTGCCCTATAGTTGCCTTGCCCAAAAATGGAACTGTACATGCTTTATCCCTGTATGGTAATGCTTTTATTAAGAAGAAATATTCTCGGATTTAAGATATCCACCATAAATACCCTTCATGCACACAATGGACTTTTTAATAAGATGAAATCGGCTTTTCTAGATTTTAAACCGGCTATAGGAGTGTTACCGAGGAGTTAATGTCTTGCAACAAAAAAATGAATATTCGACGAAATTCTACGGCTGGTTTATCGTTGGCGCCTGCTTTGCCATTACCTTTACTCTCGGAGAGGCCATGTGGACCTTTGGCATCTTCTTTAAACCCCTGGGTAATGAATTTGGCTGGAGTCGGGCTTTAGTATCGTCTGGTTACACCGCCTTTCTTATTGGCTACGCTATTTCAGCAATCATTACGGGTAGACTTGCAGACAGATTTAATCCCCGTCCTATTCTCTTTGTGAGCGCCCTGCTAGCTGGAATCGGCACGGGTTTATGCAGCCTGGTGCAGAGCATCAATCAGCTCCGTGCCTTCCTCTTTATTGCCGGACTCGGAGGTGGCGCAACCTTTTCAGTACCAACTTCGATTGTGCAGCGATGGTTCTACCGAAGGGCAAATGCCGGCCTGGCACTGGGAATAGTAGTATGTGGAGTTGGTATCGGTGCCTTAGCCTTTGCGCCGCTGATCAACTATTTGATTTTGGGCTACGGTTGGAGAAGGACCTATCTTATTGCGGGAATACTTTACTTTCTTATTATCGCCGTATCATCACTCGTCATCAAACCCACTCCCGTACACCCAAAAACAAACGCGACGGAAAAAAGCGATCTGCCCACCAGTACTGCGCCTGATTGGACAACAGCTAAGGCCCTCATGGCCCCTTCTTTTATTAGCGTGTCCTTTGTTACAGTTACAGTTATATTTGCCTTCCAATTTCTGATGGTCCACCTGGTACCTCATGCAACTGATGCCGGCATATCTCCAACCCTGTCGGCAGGGGCTCTTGGTCTCCTGGGGGGCTTCTCTGTTCCTGGCCGCATTTTGTCTGGTTTTATAGCTGACAGGATAAGCTGGCGGATGACCCTCGCCTTATCATGTTTTGGAATGGCCCTGGCACTCTTGCTCCTTCTATTCTTAGAAAAGGCATGGATGCTCTATAGCTTTGTTTTCTTCTATGGTATATGTCATGGTCTTAGGGTGCCTGCTAATGTTGGCATTCTCGGTGAATTCTTCGGAATGCACTCCTTGGGAGAACTTACCGGCCTTGTTATTGCTATAGGTATGATTATAGGTGCTTTTTCCCCCTATATCGTAGGATTCATGTTCGATATGGTTGGAAGCTATTCTGTGGCCCTTATTATAATAATGCTTCTTTTGTTAAGCAGCGGAACCGTTGCCTTCTCGATCAAGAAACCTATTGCATCAGAATAACATTTCAGCCATGGCGCAGATAAATGCCTGAAGTATGCTCTTTTTTTACGGAATTGCCAGCAGGCATCAAATTTTTAGTTTTATCAGTTAGCATCCCATCCTATAATTCACTAAACACCACGCTAATTTTCTTGACTCAATGATAGTACAGGTATATTTATGTAAATGTTGCATGACTGTGACGAACAAGTGTTATTCGGCATGCGTTACCAGGTGATTCAGCACGTAGACTTCAGGCAGGCAATCTTTGTTAACAATGATTATTATCAAGCACGCACAGACCTGATATACAAATTATAGTTACTTTTAAATACCAGATTAGCCACAATAAGGCTCAGAAACGGGGCTTCTGCAATCTTCATTTTTAAAATCCAACTCATGAGAAGAAGGGTAAGATCATGCAAAAGATAAAATACCTGGCCTTGGCATTCTTCAATAGCATATGCATTATGATGCTTGTACTTCTTGGCCTTTTTACCATTATAGGAACCGGCACTGACGATTATAACGCCATAACAATCACTAACCTGGATAACCATGATTATTATGTTGAACTTAGAAATGCAGAAGATATGCTAATAGATTCTTTAAAAGTGCACGATTTCCCGAGTTTTGATGCAACTGACTCATTTAGTGATATAGAAGAAGGAAATTATTATATAATAATATACCGTGATAATGTTGAGTATGACAGAACATCCTTATTCCACCTTGATGATTATGAATATGAGTGTTTTACTATTAATGAGCATGGTGAGATTGATAATTGCTAGCCAAGGGGCCTAACTCAAACAAATTCCCGCCAGCCTGACTTTACTATCTTTTATCTTAACCAATCCTGCAAAGATCAACCTGATTTACCTGGCTTAAATAACTTCAGCCAGGATAAGTACTACTACGGTGAGTAAGGATCAGGTAGATATGTAAGTAACGCCGCATAAACCTTATATCATCCCTTGCTATTAACTACCGGAACAGAACCCTGACCTTGAAAAGAATAGCTCTCGCAATTATCAAGGACTTCCGGGTGCTCATTTTTTAAGTTTTCCCAGACTATCCCTGGGTGTTCAAACCCACCTACTGCCCTTATGGCATCAATAACGGAAACCTCGCCTTCGGGCATAAACCGGACCGCTATTGTATCAAAATCAATAATCACATCTTTTTCCATAGCCACCACCGATGCTTTAAGTATTCAAATGCAATTCAAGCCTCTATACCTAAAACTAACAAAAAGCATGC
>JAGYMO010000219.1 GCA_018400255.1 Deltaproteobacteria bacterium | reverse complement strand
TTTTTTTCGTCCATACATTGAGTTAATCGGGCAAGACCACCAACAAAATGTGCGTAAGATTGTGTATCCGTAAAGGGCAATGAGTGTTTGTATATGAATCCTCTTTTAAATACATTGGAATTGGATAAAATGATAGGCCAATTATTTATAGGGGGCATGCCCGGACCTCAGCTGGATTATAACACAATTACATTAATAAAAGACTATCATCTTAGCGGTATCATTTTATTCGATAGAAATATTACAGATCCAATGCAGCTTGCACACCTATCAATGGACATTCAGACTTTATCAATGGACCAGGCTGGTATCCCTTCATTTTTAGCAATCGATCAAGAGGGCGGAAGGGTGGCAAGGTTAACAAAGCCCTTTACCCTGTTTTCCGGGAATTCAAGCACAGGAAAAGACCCCAGGGCAAAGGAAAAAGCAAGGTCTTTTGCCAGGACTACGGCGATTGAAATGTCTTTGGTCGGGCTTAATATGAATATGGCCCCAGTTTTGGATGTCGCGAAGCCAGGCGTGGACCCTCACCTTGAAGGCAGATGCTTTTCTGAAAGCCCAGATATAGTGGCTTCCCTGGGAAAAATAGTGATTAGCGAACTTCAGCAAAATGGCATAATATCTGTGGCAAAGCATTTTCCAGGCCTTGGCAAGGCCAACACGGACCCGCACTCAGAGCTTCCAGTAATTGAAGCAGATCAAGATGAAATGAAGACCATTCACTTACTTCCCTTCGCAGGTGCTATAGAGGCTAATGTGCCGGCTATAATGAGTTCGCATGCAGTCTACCCATGTTTGGATGGAGGTTTGCCGGCGACGCTCTCGAAAAAGATCATAAGAGAACTGTTAAGGGAAAGAATGGGATTTGATGGATTGATTATCTCTGATGACCTAGAGATGGGTGCAGTTGCAAATTTAACTGGGGGGGTACCTGAGAGTGCGGCAAAGGCCTTTGAGGCAGGAATTGACCTTATGCTTATTTGTAGCAAACAGGAATATATCCTTGAGAGTATTGGGGTTATAAGAAAAAGGCTTTTAAAAGGCGAGATTTCCTTTGAAAGACTGAGAATGTCTTTAGAAAGGATTGCGAAACATAAAGACCGTTTTCTTTTGCCAGCTAAAATAATATCCCTACATTCAGTTAAAAGCTATTTCGAAAGAAGGCATTAGCATAAGCTTATTTGCGGGATCAGCTATCTTTAATGGTTTTGCAGTAATAAAACCAACTCCAAGTTGTCTTTTGTGAAGGAAAACATAGAGAATAATGTGGACGATTCTTATTATATCAGTAAAAGCCACATAAATAATACTCATATACTGTGAGGCATAAAAGTGACAAGGCCAGGTGACATAAAAGAATCTTTGTTAGGTGAGGTAGAAAGGCTACGCGAGAGGGTAAGAGAGTTAGAGGATGCTCAATATAACAAGGGGAAAAAAGCTGATCAAAGAGAGGGTGAGGAAAATCAAGACCTTTATAGATCACTTGTAGATGAAGGATTTGATGGTATATTTGTCCAGAAAGGCGACAATATAATTTTTACAAACAGGCGCTTGGATGAAATGCTTGGCTATGAAGAGGGCGAATTATGGGGGAAAAACCACTGGATTGTATATCATCCAGAATACCGGAGGCTGACAAGGCAGAGGGCTCGCAGCCGTATGCTTGGCAGAAGGATTGTATCCCAATATGAGGTGAAACTGCAACGAAAGGACAAGTCGTGGTTCTATGGCGAGTTGAATGCTAAGGCAATTAGTTTTAACCATGAGCCAGGGGTTCAGGTCTGGATAAGAGACATAACGGATCGGAAACAGTCGGAAAGGGCATTAAAGGAGAGCGAGAGCTTGTTGAGCACAATGTTTGACAGCATTACAGATCCCATTCATATTGTTGATAGGGATTTTCGGGTAGTCCTAACGAATAAGGCCCTTCTTGACCTCAAGGGATACAGCCAGGAGGAAATAACGGGTATGCATTGCCATGAGGTCTACCAGGGACTGGACTCTCTTTGCGATGAATGTGCGGTAGATCAGACATTCAAGACAGGTAAACCATTTATTACAGAAAGGTCATTGACAGCGAAGGACGGGTCGGTAAGGACTTTTGAGGTCTCCTCTTTTCCCATGTATGATTATAATGGTGATTTATATCAGGCCATTGAGCTAGCACGTGACATAACTGATGAGATACATATAAAGAAATCCCTTCTTGAAAGCGAGGAGCAGAAAAAGGCAATACTCGATGGCTCGGTTGATAGGATACGACTTGTGGATAGGAATTTTCAAATCGCCTGGGCAAATAGAACAACTGCCCTTGAGGCTAATATACCGGCGGAAAGGCTTGTTGGTCATAAGTGTTTTAAGATATTTGTGGGAGGAGATACGCCATGCCCTGGCTGTCCTACCTCATTGGCCTTAGAATCTGGAAAAACAGAGCATGCCATTATGCATCAGAGTCAATCCAGGGATGTAAAGGGGGATAGTTACTGGGATAGCTATGCCGTTCCTATTAAAGATAAATCCGGTAATGTTTCACAGGTAATTCAACTTGTAAGGAATATTACTGAATTCAGGAAGGCTGAGAGTGCAAAGAGGGAGAGTGAAAACAAATACAGAGCCCTTTTTGAAAACTCCATAGATGCAATTTATATTACTAAAAAAGGCGGCGCATTTATTGATGCTAATCCATCTTTTTTGAAACTTTTTGGCTATAGCCAAGAAGAGATCAAGGCAATAAATGCAACGGATTTTTATGCTGATCACAATGACCGCTCTCGGTTTAAAAGAGAAATAGAGAAAGATGGAAGCGTTACGGGCTTTCCCGTTAAGCTTGTAAAAAAAGACGGAGAAGAGATCGATTGTATAATAACTGCATCGGTAAGAATAGATGATAGTGGGGCTGTGGCAGGTTACCAAGGTGTGATTAGAGATATTACAGAGAAAAAAAGGGCTGAAGAGGAAAAGGAGCTACTTGAGGCCCAACTTCTGCATGCCCAAAAAATGGAGGCTATTGGGACCCTCGCCGGTGGAATTGCCCATGACTTTAACAATATACTCCAGGCAATTTCCGGCTATAGCCAGATTTTGTTGATAGGAAAGGAAAAAGACAACCCGGATTACTCAAGATTAAAGGTTATTGAAAAATCTGCTCTTCGTGCCTCGAAACTTACCTCGCAACTTTTAATATTCAGTAGAAAAGTAGCAGCCAATTTAAGGCCTTTAGATATAAATCAGGAGTTGATGCAGGTAGTTGAAATGCTCAGGCAAACTATCCCAAAGATGATTAATATCGAAGTAAAGCTCGGAGAAAATATCAAGATCATTGATGCGGACAAGACCCAGATTGAGCAGGTTATTATGAATCTTGCCATAAATGCCAGGGATGCCATGCCAGAGGGTGGAAAATTGATCTTTACTACAAGCAATGTAACTATTAACGAGGGGTACATGAAGTCACATCTGGGGGCTGTTCCAGGCAGCTATGTTCTCTTAACTGTTTCAGATACAGGTAGCGGGATAGATAAAGATTCTGTTGAACATATATTCGAGCCTTTCTACACTACAAAGGAAAGAGGTAAAGGAACAGGCCTTGGCTTAGCAATGGTTTATGGAATTGTAAAAAGCCATGATGGTTATATTATGTGTTATAGCGAGAAAGAAAAAGGCACTACATTTAAGGCTTATTTTCCGGTTGCGGAAACGGAAACAAGCGAACTTCAACCCGAAGAAGAGATAATGGATATAAGTTTTGGAAATGAAACTATTCTGATAGTGGATGACGAGGAAAATTTAAGGAAAATTGGAAAAGAAATACTGAATAAATTTGGTTACAAAGCTTTCACCGCCTCAAGTGGAGAGGCAGCCCTGAAGACTTATCGTAAGAGAAAAAATGAAATTGATTTGATTATTATGGACCTTATTATGCCTGGCATGGGCGGGAAAAAGTGTTTAGGAAAAATTATTAAGATCGACCCAGATGCAAAGATTATTATTGCAAGCGGCTACTCAGACGATGAACATACGAAAGAAATTTTTACGCTAGGAGCAAGGGGGTTTTTAAGGAAACCTTACGATGTTAGTCAGCTGTTAAAGGTGATCCGCGATGCCTTAAATTCATAGATTTTTATTATGCGTGAAAAAGGCCCGCTTAGACGACGTGCTGAGTAACAAAATTATTTCTAATAAGTTGAGTCCCTTTGAAATTTTAGAACCGTATCTTTTATAAATCCATTTAGACATGTCCCAAAATCCCTGCAAAGATTTTGAAATTTTAACACTATTTAATTAAAACTCTTTTTAACTAAGAACAACTGCTATTTTCAACCATAATCTTAGTATTAGATCTATATTATATCGTGTGCCCTTGAGATGCCTATAAATAGACAAAATAATTTAGGCTTAAAAAAAATCTTTAAGTCTTCAAGTTTTTCAGATAAAATTGCCCTTATCATTGCCGTATGGTTCGGCATGGGAGCTTTCCCCGGCATTCCCGGCACTATAGGCTCAATCGGGGCGGTGCCGGTGTATATGCTGATGTCGCTTTTTGAAGCTGAATATCAGGTTATTTTTGTCTGTATAATAACCATTTCAGCCATATGGTCTTCCGATAGAGGTGAACAACTGCTTGGCAGTAATGACCCAGGGCTTATCGTTGTCGATGAGGTCTCAGGGTTTCTGCTGACTGTTTTGTTTATTCCCCTTACCTTTTTCAACGTTTTGGCGGGCCTTTTTCTTTTCAGGCTCTTTGATATTGTTAAACCATATCCGATAAAAGCGATTGAAAAGCTTAGAGGTGGCTTCGGAATTGTGTTTGATGACATATTAGCAGGTTTTTATGCACATCTATCGTTGCTTTTAATCCTGTATCTGTTAAAATAAAAACCTTAGGGATTTAATGCGGCTTCGGGTAATTAAATGACATAACCCTGCATGAAGCAACGGACGGTTTTAAGGTTTAGCTGCTAATAATTTCATGAATAGTTTTTAAAGATAAACCACGTTCATTCCAAGGGCTTATTTATGAGATTGTCAACTTTCACTATTGGTATTATATAATTTAGCTCACCCTGTTAGCAATATGAAGACAGAAATTATAGTAATAGGAAATGAATTAATCTCAGGTAAAACCAGAGACCTTAATGGCTGGTATGCCTCGGGGCGTCTTTTGTCCAACGGAATTGAGGTAAGCGAAATCCGGACTGTAGGCGATGATCATAAGAGCCTGTCTTCTGTATTAAAGACAGCGGCAGATAGATCAAATTTTATTATAGTTACCGGTGGGCTGGGGCCGACAGAGGATGATTTAACTACGGAAACTGTATCTAAGACATTTGGAAGACCCCTTATACTGTACAATGATATCTTACATACTATTAGGGAGTTCACAAGAAAGGCAGGAATGAAGCCTTCCGCTTCTTTAGAAAGATTGGCCTGGCTTCCAGAGGGAGCAAAAATCTTAGATCAAAAAAAACAGATGTGCGGTTTTTCATTAATAGAGGGCAAAAGCCTTCTGTACTTTTTGCCGGGTGTACCAGAGCAGATGAGAGAACTGCTGGACAGGTCTGTAATTCCTGATATTTTTCGCATATTTACCCCCAAAAATTTGCTTAAAAAACGATTAATTAAGGTCTATGGATTAAGAGAGGCAGGCATTGCTGATGCATTTAAAGGGCTTAGCAAGGAATTCCCTGGTGTAATGTTTGGATTTTATCCCTCATTCCCCGAAAATCATATCAATGTCACGGCCAGGGGGAATAAAGATGCAAGCACTGAAAAAATGTTAAACAGCACAGAGGAAAAGATTAAAGAAATCTTAGGGCCTTATGTGTTTGCCTCTAACGATATGTCAATGGAGACCGTTGTTGGGGAGTTGTTGAAGGGGCATAGGAAGACCATATCTGTTGCTGAGTCTTGCACAGGGGGGCTTATCGGCCACAGGCTTACATCGGTTGCAGGAAGCTCTGTATATTTTGAAAGGGGCGCAATCGTATATAGCAACAGGTCCAAGATTGAAATGCTTGGTGTAAGGCAAAGCACGCTCGACAGATATGGTGCTGTAAGCCATCAGGTGTCAAGGGAAATGGCTGAAGGCATAAGAAAAACCTCTAGAACGGATATGGGCTTAGCTGTAACCGGGATTGCGGGGCCCTCTGGTGGCGAAAAGAATAAGCCGGTAGGGACGGTATTTATTGGGCTTTCTGTTGACAATAACATATTTTCCAGCCAATATCTATTTTCAGGGACAAGGGAAAAGGTAAAGATTGACACATCTGAGATGGCCCTTGATTGGGTAAGGAGATATATGCATGGGTATCCGTTCATTCCTGGCATTTGAACTTTCGCTTGATATCAAAAAGAAAATAGAAATAATATCTGATGAAATAAAAAAATCAAACCTTCCTGTAAGGTCGGTTAAGCCGGAAAATATCCATATTACACTAATTTTTCTTGGTGATATAGAGGAAAATTTACTAGAAGACATCAAGGAAAAGGTTGGAAAGGCACTTGACGAAAAAATATCCTATAAGATTCGACTTGAGGGGTTGGGGGTCTTCCCTAACATAAAAAGGCCACGGGTAATCTGGGTTGGGCTTGGCGGCGATATTGACAGGTTGTCTGATTTAAGGGATACTATCCAATCAGGGCTAAATGGCTTGGGTTTTATTCCGGAGCGAAGGCCATTTAAACCTCATTTGACTATTGGTCGATTTAAAAAACAGATAAACGGGACCTCTGGGTTAAAAAATATCCTTGACAGACATCATGATAGTATAAGTGATGTTTATTACCTTAAAGAGCTTATTCTTTTTAAGAGCGACCTTAAGCCTAAAGGCGCAGAATATACAAAAATGTATACATGGACATTAGGCGGTTAATACATTTATTCTTACAATTTTTTGCTGCTTTAAGCAATTAATGTATCTGCATTGAAAACTATTGGGTGAGAAGCGAGAAAGAGTATTGAACCTTAAACCTTGTCCGGATTTTTCGGGGTGGGAGAATACAATGGCACAAGAAACAGAAAAGGAAAGGTCCGTGGACCTTGCTATTTCACAGATTGAAAAACAGTACGGAAAGGGCTCTATAATGAAAATGGGCCAGCAAGGTGCTTTAGTGGATGTCGCTGTAATACCAACGGGGTCACTCGCGCTGGATTATGCCCTTGGAGTTGGCGGAGTTCCAAGGGGTAGGGTTATCGAAATATTTGGTCCGGAATCATCCGGAAAGACTACCCTCGCACTCCATATTATTGCAGAGGCTCAGGCCAGAGAAGGGATTGCTGCGTTTATAGACGCTGAACACGCCCTTGATATGGCCTATGCCAAGCGACTTGGGGTTAATGTGGACAATTTACTGGTTTCCCAGCCGGATACGGGTGAGCAGGCCCTGGATATAGCAGAGATACTTGTTAGAAGTAGCGCAATAGACGTAATGGTTATTGATTCAGTTGCGGCCCTTGTGCCACGGGCGGAGATAGAAGGTGAAATGGGCGATCAACAAGTAGGCTTACAGGCGAGATTGATGTCAAAGGCATTGAGAAAATTAACTGCTACAATTAATAAGTCCAGGACAAGTGTTGTATTTATTAATCAAATAAGGATGAAGATCGGCGTGATGTTTGGGAACCCGGAGACTACAACAGGCGGAAACGCATTGAAGTTTTATGCCACTCAACGCCTTGATATTCGCAGGATAGCATCCATAAATGAGGGAGATAAGTCAGTAGGTAACAGAACGAGGGTTAAGGTGGTAAAAAATAAGATTGCTCCTCCATTCAGAACAGCAGAATTTGATATTATATATGGTACAGGAATTTCGAAGGAGGGAGAGCTCTTGGACCTTGGGGTCTCATTAGATGTAATTGAAAAAAGCGGCTCGTGGTATTCATTTAACGACGAAAGAATTGGCCAGGGCAGGGAAAACGTTAGGAGATTTTTAGCGGAAAATACTGATATAATGAAGACTATATCCAACGAGGTTAAGGAAAAACTTGGGATGGCCAAAAAAGAAGACATTGTATCAGAAAAAAAACCTAAAACTAAATAAGGATTTATTTTTATATGGATAGTAGCTCAGTAAGGAAAGAATTTATACAGTACTTTAAAGACCGAGGCCACGAGGTAGTAAAAAGCTCATCTTTAATTCCGCGGGATGATCCATCTTTATTGTTTACGAATGCGGGGATGGTGCCCTTTAAAAACCTCTATCTCGGCATTGAAAAAAGGCCATACACAAGGGCAGTAAGCTCACAGAAATGTGTTAGGGCGGGAGGGAAGCATAATGACCTCGAGCAGGTCGGATTCACCAACAGACATCACACCTTTTTCGAGATGCTCGGCAATTTTTCATTTGGTGATTATTTTAAAAAAGAGGCCATCGAGATGGCTTGGGAGTTGTTAACTGATGGCTACGGCCTATCGCCCGAAAAGCTTTGGGTATCAATCTATAATGATGATAATGAGGCATATGAACTATGGACTAGAGATGTCGGGGTGCCTGATAACAGAGTCGTCAGGCTGGGGGAAAAGGATAATTTTTGGTCAATGGGTGAAACAGGACCCTGCGGCCCGTGCTCAGAGATTTATATAGACCAGGGACCTGGGGTGGGTTGCGGCAAACCAACCTGCGGGGTAGGTTGTGACTGCGACAGATACTTAGAGATATGGAATCTAGTATTCACACAGTATGATAGACAGCTGGACGGCAGCCTTGTTCCTCTTCCGAAGCCTAATATAGATACAGGCATGGGTCTCGAGAGACTGTCCGCGATCCTCCAGGGGGTTTATTCAAATTATGATTCCGATGTTTTCTCCGATATCATAAACCTTACAGAGATCCTGGCTGAAAAGGGCTATGGGGAGGATAAAAAATGTGATATTTCCTTTAAGGTCATTGCGGATCACAGTCGTGCCATAGCCTTTTTAATAGCGGAAGGAATTATACCTTCAAACGAGGGCAGGGGTTATGTGCTGAGGAGAATAATGAGGCGTGCTATACGATATGGGCAGATTTTAGGCATGAAGAACCCTTTTCTTCATCGTTTGACAGACAAGGTTATTGATATTATGGGTTCAGAGTATCAAGAGCTCAATCAGTCAAGGAGATTTATTGATGAGGTAGTGATTAATGAGGAAAAAAGGTTTTCCGATACTCTTTTTCATGGGCTTAGCTTGTTAAGGGAAGAGATAGAAAAATTGCATGGAAAGAACAAATCTATTATTCCCGGAGAGCTAATTTTTAGGCTCTATGATACCTTTGGTTTCCCCTCTGACCTCGTAGAGGAGATAGCTCGAGAGGAAGGCATAAGCGTTGATATTGACGGTTTTGAAAAGGCTATGGCAGAACAAAGGTCATTATCACAGAAAAGCTGGAAGGGTAGCGGAGAAGAAGAAATACCCGAGATATATAGAAGGCTGGACTCTCGTGGCATAAAATGCAGGTTTCTGGGATATGAAACACTGAGCAATAATTCCAGAATTACAGCTCTTTTGAAGCATGAAGAGGTAAATGGAGGCGAGATTAAGGAAGTAAAACAGGCCCAGGGCGGAGATGAAATAGAGATTATACTTGACCAGAGCCCTTTTTATGGCGAATCGGGTGGCCAAGCTGGGGACATCGGAATGATAAGCAATGAAAGTGTTAAAATTGAAATTTATAATACCCTTAAGTACCCGGCAAGCCTGATAGTCCATATCGGAAAAATTATTGAAGGAGAGGTGTCCTTAGGCGATATAGTTTTTGCATCTGTGAATGAGAAGAGACGAAATAACACTGCCCATAACCACACAGCAACGCATCTTCTCCAAGCAGCATTAAGGGAGCTTCTTGGCGAACATATTAAGCAGGCCGGCTCTTATGTTGGTCCTGAAAGGATGAGATTTGATTTTACACACTTTGCTCAGATACCCCCAGATCGCTTAAAAGAGATTGAGTTGCTTGTTAACCGTAATATACAAAAAAACTATCCGGTCACTACAGAGATAATGTCAAGGGACGACGCCTTTAAGCTCGATGCAGTTGCGCTGTTTGAGGAGAGATACGGTGATAACGTACGTGTTGTGTCCATAGGAGATAATGTTAGTAGGGAGTTGTGCGGGGGGACACACGTCAGCTTGACTGGTGATATAGGACTTTTCATGATCGCGGGTGAAGGGGCGGTGTCATCTGGAATAAGAAGGATCGAGGCCTTTACCGGAGGGTATGCCGTAAGGCAGATGCAAAATGACGCTTATAAGCTTAGGGCCTTATCCGATTTACTTAGAACACCCACTGAAAATCTCCTTGTAAAGACTGAACAAATTATCAAGGATCAAAGGGAAAAGGAAAGGGAAATAGAATCCCTAAAGGCAACGCTTGCAAATAGGCAATCTGAAGAATTATTGGGCACCGCAAAAACTGTAAAAGATATAAAGGTTATAAGCCAGGAGGTAAAAATCTCAAACCCTAAAGATATGAGGGAGTTCGGGGATTATTTAAAGGACAAACTCAAATCCGGAGTAATAGTATTAGGGTCAAGGGATAATGGAAAAGTATTTTTGTTATGCAGGATTACAGCGGATTTAACTAACAGATTTCATGCGGGAAACATAATCAAGGAGCTGGCAGGCATCGTTGGAGGAAAGGGGGGAGGCAGAAAAGATATGGCAGAAGGCGGTGGCACGAGGCAATCGGAATTAAAAAAGGCCCTGTCTGAGGTTTATAAAATTATTGATGCATAAAAACAGACCCATTTTTTGAGCTTTAGCATTATGCCTGTTCATGTCTTTAAATGCGGTTATGCCAATACTTATTTAATAGAGGAAGATGGTTCTTTCGCGGCAATAGATGTAGGAACCTTCTGGGCTGCTGAAGAAATATATCGCTATCTGCGTAGCAGATCAACGGACACTGCCTCATTAAGGATGGCAACCGCCACACATTTCCATATTGATCATATAGGCGGGATGTCTAGGCTCACAAAGCTTTTTCCTGGAATGAAGGTTTTTTTCTATGTAAAGGTTGGCGACTATATGGCAAGAAAGGATAAAATATGCCTGTTTTCTTTTTTCAGCTGGATAAGGGATCTTCGGCCGGCATTGATTTCCTGTGATGATCATGGAAAAAATTTACCTGCTGCCTTAAAAAGTGATTGGGCAGGAACCCCGATTCCTCTTTTAAGAACGCATCTACTGTCTATTCCTGAGGTATTTTGCACACTAGACGGTGATAGGCCAATGCCATATCTTAGAAACTGGAAGTTGATAAAAACCCCGGGGCATACTAATGATAGCATATGTCTTTATAACCCAATAGAAAAAACCCTTATCAGCGGCGACACCATTCTTAATATGGAGGGAAGTGGTGAGCTCAATAGATTTTGTTGCGATCAAGACAGTATAAAAGAATCTTTCAAGGCATTATCTTTATTGAACATTGAAAGGATTTATCCTGGCCATGGGGAAACTCTTTCAAACATTGAAGGATTAGGTGCTGTTTTGAGATACATCTAGCACTTTTTTGTTATAGAATAGCCCAATAGACGATGCTGCAAATTAATAGTAACCGTTCACGGGTTCAGCGTTCTGGGTTCAAAGGTTTTAACCGCTGAACGGTGAACTCTGAACCTTGAACCCAAAGCTTGAGTTAGGAACGCACCCTTTTGTCCAAAATATTACCCCAAAACCAGCTAAAATTTTCGAAGTCTGATCTTATAGTGAAGCGCAAATAAAAGTAAAAAATTCTCAATTGGCTGGTTATTTATAGCTGCATCATTTCCATTCCCTTAGCCCCCAGGTGATTGAGATAAGCGTCAAAAATGAAATAGCAGCTGAAACAAGACCAGTTGCCCAAATTCCCCCTGATAGATATAATGGCCAGCCTATAAGTGCACCTATTACCCGGCCGATCCCCGCAGTAGTGAAAAATCCTGCCATCATGGTTGCCCTTGAAGCAGGAATCAATTCTGTAGAAAGGGAAAGGCATGTAACAATAGCAAACTCAAAAAAGAGAAAAACAAAAAAAAGACTCACAAAGGCCAATTTTAAGGAGTGCCCCAGTATAGGTAGCAGGCCGTAGCTGAGGGTCGAAAATAAAAGGGCAAGAAAGAGCGACCGCTTTAAACCTAAACGATCCCCTAAGGTAGCTGTCATTCCTTCACCCAGAAATTCCGCGACTCCAATGATAATCGTGCTCAGTCCAATGGCAACTGTGGTCAAATGAAATTGGCCCTCAAGCCAAACCCCATATACTACGAACAAGGTATCGTTTGCAACACTGGATAAAAAGGCAAATACCAAGACTCCTAGCGATGAACGTTGTCTCACTAATTGATTCAGGGTCTCCCAAAAAAATACTATAGAAAAAGAGTTCTCTGGAAGCTTGTCGTCCCTGTCAATAAAGATTATAAGAAGGACAAAGCATATGAGACCTACGCCTCCGATGGAAAAGAAGGGCGATCTCCATCCCAGGCCGTTGATAAGAAGGCCAAGGATCGGGATTCCTATAAGCGTGCTGCTGGCCCAACTAAATTCAAGAATACCTATTGCAAGGCCACGCCTGGAATAGGGAATTCTCTCTCCCACATAGGCCTGAATGGCAGGGTCGAATACATTTTTTGCAAGCCCGGTTAAAAAGAGACCTAGTAATACAATCCCATATACTGGCAAAAACCCTGCTACGAGCATCCCTGTAATAAGCATGGCCATTCCAGTTAACATCATTCGCCTGTAACCAAAACCATCCCCCACGGGGGCAAGGATTACCCCTAATACAGCCGCCGCCTGGTTCAACGCAATTAGAGATGTTATTGCGGCAATTGGTACACCTAACCCC
>JAGYMO010000218.1 GCA_018400255.1 Deltaproteobacteria bacterium | reverse complement strand
CTGGGCTACAGAGAGGGATTTTGTCCGAAGAGCGAGGAGGCAGCAAGAACCACCCTGGCCTTACCGGTTTACCCTGAACTGACTGTTGAACAGCAGGAGTATGTGGTGCATGCCATAGTCGAGTTTTTTCAATAAAGAATGGAAAGGAGCATTAAGAACCTGTAAGGATTCAAAGACGTTGAGAATTCACCTAAAGGAATAGCTGCCGGCGTACCTCGATAGATAGTGTCAAATTCCTTCAGTTGTATTACACGGGCTTGAAAATTATCCTTATTCGAGTTGCATTACTTCATCATATTTCATCATCGCAAAACCTATTTTTGATAGGGAATGCAGACACAAGAAAATACCTGTTTAGGATCATTAAACGGAGCTATTCACAGAAAAGATCTCAGCAATAGATTGAGGCTGAAACACTAATAGACAATTTTTGTTAAAAATTGTCGTTCCAATTCAGTTTATTCATAATTTGGAAAATTCAAAGGTTTCAATGGAATATATGTTCCCTATTATACACAATTACCTACAGGCTTTTACGGATAAAGGGCATCTCTCATGAGCAGCCTAAATTTACATAATCAAATAAAAGAATATTTTGAACATTACCCAGAGGCAGTAGGTGTATATCTTTTTGGCTCATTTGCTAGAGGAAGGCAGAGACGAAACAGTGATAAGGCGGCTCAGAATGAATATGCACCTTGTGTTCATGAATAATGCTGGTGAAGGGATTTTATCCCAAATATTCAAATGTTCTCTTTAATCTGCAGATGGCGATTCAGAACTGCATTGATGGGCCTCCTTGATATGCGGCGCAGTAATAGTAGTGAGAAAACCTCACCACATACGTATTGTTATAGTACTATCAGTTTTTTTCGTGTCTTAGGGGCTGAATAAATACATATAATCAATTATACCGCTGGATTAACAATTCTGCCCATAAACAGAATAGCCTCTGTCTTTATATCTCTGATCAAAAATATAAACGGACGATTAATGGTAACTTCCACAGGCTGTGAAGGCGCAGAAGTCAACGATATAATAGCGGCTGTTGCTGCCGCAGCCTCGGTTCCGGCTTCGTCTACGGATACAAATGCCTTATGGAGGACATCGCTTATAAAAAGATTACGTTTTCCATCCATACCTGAAAAGTCCGCGGAATCGGAAAATGCATTAGGCATGCCCATCTGGGATAGCATTTCCTTAAGGCTTATTGAATCTGATTTGTGTCTAAATTTAGGCATTGAAAGTCTTATATTCTTCATGGAAAGACCGCTTATAATAGAGGTGAGCTTTGCCGATGTTATTGAATCTTCAAATTCAAAAAAATGGTCATTGGAGGGAAGGAGGATTACCATTGATATTTCATTTCCATCATATAAGAGTTCTACAGCTTGAAAATTGTCACCCTCCGCATAATTGAAAGTTCCAGTCTGTAGCATCATGGGGGTAGCTATTTGGCTCTTATCGGCTAAATAGAATATGCCGTCTTTTGTCATTTCCTCATCGAACGGCACGCTCCATGCTGCATTAAAGTATATTGCATTTATCAGCACAAGGCGGGTTAACGACGTTATTGCGCCTGGGGTGATAAGGTTTTCAATCTTACCCTCAGTCTCATTACTAACCCAATCGTTAATAGTCACGCGGGAATCATCTGGATAATTATAAAAATCAACCAATCTCATTCCCGCTCCATAGTTTTCCGCCAGCAAATCTAAAAAGCTTGCCAAAAAGGAGTAATCTTTTTGTCCCCAAATGGAGTTTGCTATATTTAACCTGAATCCATTTCCATCCTGTCCTTCAGAGCCTTCACCACGGCTTGATAGTTCAAGGTCAAGACTATTGAAGGCCCTATGAAGGAAATCATTGGGAAGGGTAAAATTTAGGGTGCCTGCCATCTGCTGCTCGGTATCATTTCTAGCTCCTGCGTAAGTCATTGCAAGGGCAAGGGAGATACTATGAGGGGAATAAAAAAGATTACCTGTCTCCTTCTCAATCAATGTATGATACATATCAAATGCAAATTCCGTATTTCCTTCTACAAGCTCTGCTAAATAAGCTGAATCTATAGTGGGCGATAAATCCCTGGATTTATTGGATTTGGCAATATCAAAATCCCCGCTATTGTTGATCCCGAGGGCCATGCGTAGTATCAGCAGGGCATCGCCCACTGTTATCTGCCCATCCGGATTCGGTTCACCGTCATTATCTAAGGGTGCAACATCTCCATGATATATATCCTCCTGTGTAGGCGTTAAAAGCCCCAGGGCAATACGAAGGCAAACAAGGGCATCACCTACATTTACAACACCATCCTGCGTAAGGTCACCGTCTGCCTTACCTGATACATGTATTTCAACAGAATCCGAGCTGGTCAATCCATTCTTGTCGCTCACCGTTAACTCAAAGGCGAGTACTTCACCTGGGGGAATATTATAGGGGGCTGTAAATGTTGCCTTTGCTGACGTATCGTTATTTAGTGTTACACCTACGCCCGATGTCTGAGTCCATTGATATGATGCAATACCATCATCTCGATCATTGGAATTAGACCCATCAAGGGTAACCAAGGTGCCCTCATCTACTGTTTGATCAGGCCCCGCGTCGGCAGTAGGGTCAAAATTAAGCATTCCCTCCACATCTTGACCAAAATCAGGCCAAAGAGATCCATGGTTATCTCTTTCCCAGACCAATATCGTTGTTTCATTATCAGGATCACGGTCAATGAACCCTTTCAGCTCTTTTGGAGAGTATATATCCCTAAGGTTTACCGATTCTGCAACAGAAATTTGACTAATAAAAACTATTGCCAACGTTAAAAGGAAGATAAATAACCTTTTCATTTTTCCCTCCTCACAATACAAATATTTCAATCAAAAAAATAGTAACGATAAAATGTCATGAAAAGTTATAAAGAAAACCGCAAAAATTATATTCTAAGAATACCATATTAATTTTTCTTTTCAAGCCTAAATAATTAGTAACCTTATTGTAATAGTCAGGGTAACACTTCATTGATCAAAATAAAGTTGTTTTCACGTATAAGCCTAATACCAAGCCTCATTGAGTGGACAATATATCTTGCACATAGTTTACTACATATTTCAATACTATAAAAATATGCTATAAAAAACTAACTGATTTACCCTTAACAAATAATTCTCCGATCGATTATATTTTTTTAATCAGTTTTATTTGAAACGGTCAAATTCCTGTTTCATAATTATTTTTTACACCCGTAATCAGCTGGGCCGCATTCGGAAAACATGTTTTGTGGCACAGATCAATAAAGCCCGCCTTATATAGTGAATCAAAAAGTTTGTGTGTGGGGGGAAGGTACGCGACGGATTGTGGAAGGTATGAATATGCCTTCTTGTCTGATAACAAAGCCCCAATAAATGGAACTACCTTTTCAAAATAGAATGAATGACCCAACTTTAAAAATTTATTCTTAGGTGCATACACCTCCAAAAACATGAGCCGTCCAGCAGGGGCAAGAACTCTGGCCATCTCCTTAAAGACCTTATCTAAGTCAGTGAAATTTCTCAGGGCAAATCCGCAGGTAACTATATCAACAGATGCGTCTTTAATGGGCAAGAGGCATGCGTCAGCCTTGATAAAACCCGCGTTTATCACGCGTGATTTAGCAATGTGCAGCATCTTAGACGAAAAATCCACGCCTATAGGGATTGCCCCCATTGACAGAGCAATCTCAACAAGATCACCTGTCCCGCATGCAATATCTAAAAGGACATCCTTTGTGCCTGCATTTACTGCTTTAAGGCCCTTTTTTCTCCAATGCTGGTCAAATCCAAATGTAATCAGCCTATTCATAAAATCGTACCGCCATGCAATACGATCGAACATTTGCCTTACATATAAATGCTTTTTTTCCCCTTTTGGTAGATTCTTCAATGGTACTACAATTCCACGTATTAAAATAAAAATACTTACACGCCTAATAACGCAAGCATTAGGACATAAAAATTCCGGTAAGCAAACCCAGCAATTGTTTAATGTAAAAGAAAATTTATCGTAAGCGTTCACAGAACGCTGAAATTAGAAAATAGAAATTAGAAATTTGGC
>JAGYMO010000217.1 GCA_018400255.1 Deltaproteobacteria bacterium | reverse complement strand
ACTGGCATAGTGCATGTTTGTTTCGGCACCTGCATCAGTTATCATTAATCTGCCTTCCTGAAGCATGTTGTCGTGACTGTGATTATGAAGGGTTTGGCCGTTTTGAGAAACTATAACCGGGAAAGAGAGCATTGATCCATGTGCCAGGGCTATTCCTTCTATGGTACCGGCTATTTTCTGCTCGTGAATACCAGGCATGGCCATTTTCATGGCAGTGACATGCATCTCATAGCCTATTGCTGATGCCTTTAGCAGCTCTTCTATTTCATACTGATCTTTTACAGACCGTAAATCAATCACCGCCTTTATTAAATCAAGAGAAATAAAGCGTTCGGCCTCCGTATGCGGTATATTCAAGAGGCTGCTGAACTGAATAATGGTATCCCCACGGTAGAAAGGAAGGACATGTATTTTTCTTCCCTGGTTTTTTGCATTGAGGAGCCATCTGTACAGTTGTGTTAATGATCCGGTCTTTTCTATTCCTATTTTCGATGCAAGATTTTTTATGCTCGGCTGAGGTCCCATCCAGATAATATCATCCAGGGTAAAATCATCACCGAACAGATATTCCTCCCCGGAGTCCAGGTCAATCAATCCGGCTAAGTCTGGCAAGTCAAGCCCAAAAAAATATAGGAATGAGCTATCCTGGCGGAAATGATAAGTGTTGTCGGAATAATTAAAGGCCGTCTCCTTATTTCCTAAAAACAGGATTATTCCGCCTTTTAACTTTTCCTTTAATTTATTGCGGCGCTCGATATATATTTCTTTACTAAACATAATGGTATTATTTTAATTGATTATTCGTGATTTATTGAGCTATAAAGGCTTGGTGGCCTAATAAAAATAGAGGCCTGATAGATTACTGAAGCCCCGTGCTTAGATGAGTCAACTATAGAAATGTATGGGGCTATATGTCAAGAAGAAGAAGAGAGGAGCATACATGTTAAGAAAACTATTTGCCGCATCATTTATTTTATTCGCTGGTATATCAATTTGCTTTGCGGCTCCCGGCTTGAACATGCAGGAGGGTTTATGGGAAATTACAGTAAAAAACCAAATGCCCGGGATGGATACGCCGCCGATGACGCAGACACAGTGCCTTTCGAAAGAGGACTTTATCCCAAAAGGTTCAGGGTATCAGGGAGAGAAATGTAAAATCGAGGATATAAAAATAACCGGTAATACGGTTACCTGGAGTCATGAATGTGAAAGCGAAGGTGGAAAAATAAAGGGAACAGGCACGGTGACTTACAGTGGAAATAGTTTTAAAGGCACAATGATGATGTTAGTGCCTCACGTAAACCTGAATATTACGACCGAAATGGACGGCCGTCGCATCGGGGATTGTGATTAAGGGGGTGAATCCCGGCGTGATCAATAGCCTCTTCCTTCTTGGGCTCCTCAGGTTTTTATTACACCCTATTGCCTTAGAATCGCCTTTTGCTCACGCTTGGTTATGCCCTGAAGAATTCGATCGAGAACCATGGCGATAAAGAGGATTCCCAAACCAGCCTCAATGCCCACGGCGAGGTCAACACGTTGAATGCTGTAGAGTATTTTATATCCCAGTCCACCAGCGCCGATCATCGCTGCCACTACCACCATAGACAGGGCCATCATTACAGTTTGATTCACTCCGGCCATGATCGAGGGAAGTGCAAGAGGGAGCTGGATTTTAACCAACAATTGCCATGGTGTTGAGCCAAATGCGTGACCTGCCTCCACGACTTCAGCGTCGACCTGCTGAATCCCCAAGGTGGTGAGACGAACCATGGGAGGCAGTGAGAATATAACGGTGGCCATAGTGCCGGGCACATTGCCTATCCCAAAGAACATGATCGCCGGAATAAGGTAGACGAAGCTGGGAATCGTCTGCATTCCATCTAGTAATGGACGTAAAAAGGCGTTGAACCTCTCGTTTTTTGCGGCAAAGATACCGGCAGGGAGGCCAAAGATAACGGAGATAAAGACCGCTGTGGTCACGAGTGCAAGGGTACTCATGCCCTCAGCCCACAGACCCAGGCATCCCAATAAAAAGAGGGAAATTGCAGAAAATATAGCTACTTTCCTGCCGGAAATTAGCCAGGCGATAACAACAATGGCGCAAATGAAAATAGGCCAGGGGATCCAGTTGAAAAAGAAATCTATTTTTAACAATATGAAGCCAACCACCTTTGATATCAGGTCAAATGCGGCGGTGAAATTGTCAGTTAGCCAGATGACCATGAGATCTATCCACTTACCGATTGGAATTTTGACAGGAAAACCCATATCTCTATTTCATCCTCTTTCAATTATGTTGATAATGTATCCAGCAGCCGTTCCCGAGATATAACGCCATTAATTCGGTTTTGTTTATCAGTGACGGCAATGGGGATGGTGGATTTTGCGGCTAAAGAGACAAGTTTTTCCAGGAATGTATCCGAGCGTTCATTTGGAAATTCACTGATCAGCTTTTCCGCTTTAAGATTTTTATCACCGTTTCCATTGGTAAGCATTCGATAATCAACTACGCCCTTAATGTTTTGATTCTTATCTACCAGGAATGCGTACCAGATGCCCTCTTGATCCATCTTATTTGTCATTTCCGTGATGGAATACTCGGGCTTTACCATCCATTTGTCAGGTGTCTCCATAATATCCTTTGCAGTCACGAACTTTACCTTGGGAAGGTCTTGCACGAATTCAGCCACATAGTCAGTTTTTGGATGGAGCACGATTTCCGAAGGGGCTGCTATTTGTTGAATAGCGCCGAATTTCATTACTGCGATACGATTGGCGAGTCTCATTGCCTCCTGTAAATCATGTGTGACAAATACGATAGTTTTTTTCACGACTTTTATGAGGTTGATAAATTCATCCTGCATTTGTCGTCGTATCAAAGGATCAAGCGCGCTAAATGCCTCGTCCATGAGCAGTATCTCGGGGTCCGTTGCCAGGGCTCGGGCCAATCCAACTCGCTGCTGCATGCCGCCGCTCAACTCGTGGGGATAGCTTTTCTCCCATCCCTTTAAGCCCACAAGCTCAAGGGATTCCATAGCCTTTGATTCCCTCTTTGCCTTCCCGACACCCTGAATCTCCAGCCCGTACCCCACATTCTCTATCACACGACGATGCGGCAAAAGGGCGAAGTGCTGAAAAACCATGCCGGTCTTTTTACTTCTCAAATTTCGTAATTCTTGAAAGGAGAGGCTTGTAACCTCCTGATCATCGATAAAGACTTTGCCATATGTTGGTTCATAAAGCCGATTGACACACCTCAAAAGCGTTGATTTGCCGCTGCCTGAAAGTCCCATAAGGACAAATATTTCACCCTCAGCTATGTTCAATGAGGCATCCCTAACTCCAACCACGCACCCGGTTTTATCCAGTAGCTCAGTCTTGGTTATGTTTTGATCAAACGTAGCCCATTGATCGACAACTCGTTCTGGGTTTGATCCGAATACCTTCCAGAGATCAACGCAACGAATTTTAGTTGATGATTTTTGATTCATATTTACTCCACATTAGCAGGGCTTAACGGCTAATCGATAGTGAGGCCCTTGTCACTCAGCTTGTGAAATCAAAGGGCCGCAACTCTCTTCTCAGGCAGAGAACAAGGTTAATTAAGCGATCAATGTTCAGAAGAATTACCGGGGGGTGATAGGTTTTTCCCATATCCCCATAGCAAAAAAGCTCCGCTATCTTTTACTGCACCCCTTTCAGCCAATCACCCACAATCTTTGAGTTCTTATTGACCCACCATTTTGCAACTTCAGTTGGCTGCTTTGGCGGATTGCCGGGTATATCAGCTAGTTCAGCGATCATGGCGCTCTGTTCTTCCATAGGCATATAAACATTTTTAAAGAATTTATAGGCTCTGTTACTCTTCTTTTTTAGGTGTGTGCCATAGCCCGTATAGACCTTGGCCGACCTCCAGCCGCATGTTATCTTGCTTTCTTCCGGTTTCTTTGGAACAAATTTCCATTTGGACTCCTCCCATTCAGGGAGCTCCACCCATGTCAAGTCATACTTTGCCCAGATCCATTCAGGGGCCCAGTAGTAAAAGGCAATCTCCTTGTGCCTTCTCATGGCCTCTTTGAGTTGAGCTAGAAAGACCCATACTTCAAGGACCAGTGGGCTGAAATGCTCCTCGAGGCCCAGGTCTCTCATCTGGATTTTGGTGATTTGAGTGGATGACCAGCCGCCGCCTCCGCACCAGAGATCCCCTTTGCCATCACCATTTATGTCAAAAAGCTTGGCATGCGGTATGAGATCCTTATATGTTTTGATATTGTATTTCTTTGCAACCCAGGTGGGTACCACCCAGCCCTGTGGTGCATTGCCGTATAGCAAGCTTGTTTCCACTGTATTATTTTTTTCCACATATTTTTTGTAGAATGCGTCTTCATTAGGCCACCAGATTTCTGTTTTGACGTCGATCTTGCCGTCGCCCTTGTCGAGGGCTACCCAGGTTGGAGGCTGCCCAATAGACTTCACCTCGGCTGGAATATTCAGCTTGTTTTCCAATACATATTTAAAGACATGCGCTGTAGCGATAGATCCATCCCATGTTTGCTGAGCAATTACTACACTCTCTTCAGCGTTACTTACGCCCCCGCTGACTAATACAGCCATCAAAATAGTTGCCACGAAATACCACTTGCTTTTCCTCATATTCTCCTCCTTCCTGACTTTGTATTGAGTAAAATGATATTGATTGAATTTATGCGGCTCCCTTTTGTGCTTTGATAGGAGTCTTTTTGAAACCGCGGTAACCACTGATTATTTGCTTACGTATCCTTTGATGATAAACAATCATTCATAGTAGGCAATGAAATCGACATAGTTTTTATTTCGCCATAGCTTATGCTCGCTATTAGATTCGGAAAGTATAGTGTCGATTCCATCGGCACCGAGGAGGTCAATGATTTTGTTCATAGCCCCAGCCAGAGACTGAACTTGCTCTGCGTCGAGGTTTTCCAATCCCGAGATGAGCTTATTTTCTATCGGGTCGGGTAGTTGTTTGGCGAGGATTTTCCCACTTTCAGTTAAGCTGATCAGAGTCACTCTGCGATCCGCCTTCTGCCGGATTCGCTCAACCAGGGCTTTTACCTCAAGGCGATCGATGACGCCGGTAATATTTGCAGGCGTCATAAAGAGATGCCGGCTAAGGTCAGCCGACGACATTGAGCCGCAGGCAAGAAGAGTTCTCAATACATCTCCCTGTGTTTCGGTGAGACCGAACTGCCTAGCTGCTTTTATGTAATAATGGTATACGAGCCTTCTTAACTTACGAATTCCCGCTACTATTTCATCTATCAGTGCTTCATTATTGGCGACCATTCTACCTTTTCCGTTGCTTATATCTTGCTTATAATATATTTAATGTTAAAATGTCAATACTAAAGTATTCAGAACTCTAACTATTTTAACTTAATTAATTATAGATAACATTGATAAGACGACTACAAGGGTTGTGAGGTATGGTTTAGTGGGGATTAGGTCTAAGGCAATGATTGGGAAGCAGGATCTTGGGATACAGGTAAATGTTTTCAGGCAAGAGATGAAAGGCGTTTCTTTTCACCTACTTCAGCATCTCCCGGATTGAATTTTCATACGCAGGGAAATACCGACCGATCACCGGCAGATCGAAGGAACTGAGAATGCTGGTATTGCTTTCCCGTTCAAGGAGAAATTCAAATGATTTTTCTACCAGCTCCTCCTCCGGAATCTTTCCGCCAGTAAGCTCTTTATAATATGAAGGGCTTAGGCTCACTGTATGATTGGTTGTTGTTTTGCTGCCCTTTACTGTTACCTTGAAGCTGCCGGCATTAATTTTCTCTACCGTTATCATTATGTCCCCCTTCTGCTTAGCTCTTTCACTCAATGAGGTAGGGCGAATTAGTTTGTTGCCCCTTCCTCCAAATTCTGGTATTATATAATTGCACTTTTTGAGCCAAAAGTAAAGAAATCAGCCTCCCTTTTATCAACTTAAATATGCTAAATGAATTTGAAAAAGGTCAAAGCCCCCTTGAATCATTGAAGATCTTGGGGCATTATCTTTGATAAACGATACGGGGTAATTGTATGGATGATGACATTTGGAAAAAGGTTAAAGCGCTTATTCGAGAACAGGGCGCCTGCGTTCTTGCCACTGCCTCTGAGAATATACCTCACTGTTCCTTGATGGCGTATGCCTCTGATTCTTCATGTGAGGAAATTTATCTTATGACACTTAGTGATACACGGAAGTATAAAAATATGTCTGAAAATCCGGCAGTCAGTATTTTGATTGATACAAGGCAGGCCGCTGTGGAATCTGATCATAAAAATGCCATGGCTCTGACCGTTTCAGGGCGATTTTATAGGATCACTCAGGGTGCAGAACGGGAGGCAATACGCAAGCAATTGATACAGAAGCATCCGGAACTTAAAGACTTTTTTGAAGACCCAGGTGGAGAGCCGGTTAAAATAATCCTTGAATCATATACGCTCTTAGAAGGTCCTACAAAAGCTTACCATGGAGATATTGCAGGGGTATAGTGTAGGTTGAAGGGGACGTGAAATGCAGTGAGTAGGTTTACTGCTTACAAGTATTTGCAAAGAAGAGACAGCGAGTATGATTAGCTCTGTGCCGCCTATTCGTATAACTGCTTGTAACAGTAATCGAGTAAACAACGATGGTGACTTTGTTCTTTACTGGATGATTGCTGCCAGGAGGCCTTCATGGAACTTTGCCCTGGACCGTGCGGTAGAGTGGTCCATGAAGATAAAGAAGCCGCTTTTGGTTCTTGAGGCCTTGCGTTGCGACTACCCCTGGGCAAACGAAAGAATACATGCCTTTGTGCTGGAAGGCATGGCGGATAATGCAAGTGAATTGGCTCAGGCACCTGCTCTCTATTACCCTTACGTTGAGAGGGTAAATGGTGAGGGTAAGGGGCTTGTCGAGGCCCTGTCATCAAATGCCTGTGTCATTGTAACGGATGACTTCCCCTGTTTCTTCATTCCATCCATGATTAAGGTCGCGGCTAAAAAGGTCAGGGTATTTATGGAAAAGGTTGATGCCAATGGCCTTATCCCTTTACGCCTCTCTGAAAAGGTCTTTCAGTCTGCTTACCATTTCAGGCGGTTTTCCCAAAAAAACCTTCTTGGACTTCTCAGGCAGCAACCAAAGGCGCTGCCCTTCGCCGGGCTTAAGTTAAAGGCCCTTGAGGCCATACCCAAGCATGTTAGCAAAAGGTGGCCTTCTCTGTTTTTCGAGCAGAAAGCAGGCATCAGAGGCCTTTTAGATACCCTTCCAATTGACCATCAGGTGAGGCCTGTGGGGTGCTCTGGTGGGTCGAGAGAGGCAAGATCAACATTGAATACATTCATGGAAAAAAGACTTCCATTTTACAAGGAATACAGGAATCACCCAGACCAAGATGCTGAAAGTGGTCTTTCTCCTTACCTTCATTTTGGTCACATCTCTTCGCATGAGATTGTAAAAGCGATCCTTGACGGGGGCTCATGGTCACCGGGAAATAGCCCTGGAAAGGCGTCTGGCCAAAGAGAAGGGTGGTGGGGAGTAGATGAAAACCCTGAGGCCTTTCTTGATCAGCTCATAACGTGGCGAGAATTAGGGTTTCAGCTCTGTCAAAAGCGCAAAGACTACGATAAGTATGAATCCCTTCCCTCATGGGCATTAAAGACGCTTCAAGACCACTCAAAGGATATTAGGCCATCAATCTACACGCTGAAAGAGTTTGAAGAGGCACGAACTCATGATCCTTTATGGAACGCGGCCCAAAAACAGCTGTTAGAAGATGGCGTGATCCATAATTACCTGCGTATGCTTTGGGGTAAAAAAATAGTGCATTGGTCGCCCACACCAAGGGATGCCCTCCAATTCATGGAAAGGCTAAATAACCGTTATGCCCTCGACGGCAGGGATCCAAACTCGTATACAGGTATTTTTTGGGTCCTGGGGCGTCACGACAGGGCCTGGGGCCCTGAGAGGGCAATTTTTGGAAAGGTGCGTTATATGAGCTCGGAGAACACGAGACGTAAGGTACGCGTGAAACAGTATTTAGAGAAATGGGCTTGAGCGACTCTTTTCAATGTGCCCCTCTGTACGTTTTTAGGAAAGGTGGAGCGGAGCCCCACGGGCAAGCCCTTGGCACCACTTGGTTTCGCCGATTCGCTTCGCGAACGGCGGGCTTAGTGTTACGACATCCCGACTATAGGCTCATTCATCCACGGCTAAAGCCGTGGCTTTCTGCGGTCGGGGTAAAAGTCGTGAGGGCTTTATTTGCTATCCTCCACTATTTTTGAGGCAGGTTATTGTTTGCTATTTTTCCTCGTATAAGCGATGCAAATATGCCGACAAAACAGAGAAGAGAAAAGACAATAAATGCCACACTCATACTTTTCAGGAATTCCGCGCTGTGTTCTATGGTAATCTGGCTCCTCCCGATAAATATAGCAAATATAAGGGTGGCAACACCCATGCTGATCATCATCCCCATTAGCCGCATGGTTCCTACTGAACCTGATGCCAGGCCGTAAAATTTTTTTTCAACGGAGCTCATAATAGCATTGGTATTAGGTGAGGAAAAGAGGGCAAAACCGAATCCTAATATAATCAAGCGGGCGATGATCATCCCCAGTGTTGAATATTCATGTAAAAAGATGAATAGAAAAAGCCCTATTGTTGTAAGCAGCATGCCTATTGATGCGACTATCCGCGGTTCAATCCTATCGGAAAGCCTTCCCGCAATGGGTGAAAAGATAGCCTGCACGACTGGCTGGGCAATTAATATTAAGCCCGCGTTTTGAGCACTTAGTCCCCGTATGTGTTGAAGGTATAGGCTCAAGAGAAATGCAACCGCAAATGTAGCGCTGTAGTTGATTAAGGCTGCAAGATTAGAAAATGCAAATACCCTGTTTACCCTAAACAGGGTTAGGTTGAAAACAGGATTTGTAACCTTCATCTCCCATTTCACAAATGCAAAGATACCCCCGATCCCTAATACAATAATTAAAATACTTATTTGCTTTGGCAACACTGAAATGCCATACATTAGTGCTACCAATGAAGCAGCGTAGATAAGAGAGCCTTGCATATCAAATTTTTCATTTTTTGCCTCTGCCCATTCTCCTTTTAACCGCAAAAGCACAAGGCCGATGATAATGAACCCGAGGGGTATGGTGAAGACAAATATGCTTCTCCATGTAAAATGCTGGGTCAGGAATCCACCCAAAAACGGGCCTACAGAAAGCCCTATATAGACAGCTGCAACATTTACGCCCAGGACCCTGCCCCTTTGGCTTACAGGAAACACAGAGATGAGGATTGCTATTCCGGTGGCAAATATCATGGCGCTTCCAATCCCTTGAATAATTCTTGAAAAAATCAACATGGAGGCGGAAATAGAAAAGGCAGAGATAAAGGAGGCAATGGTAAAGATCGAGATGCCCCAGGTAAATACCCTCTTTCTCCCATAAATGTCTGCCAATCTGCCAAATGGAACAAGTGATATAACCGAGGCCAGTATATAGGAGGTAGCAACCCAGCTTAACAAGACGGCATCAAGGCTAAATTCTTTTTGTATCGCCGGAAGCGCTATGTTAATCGAGGATCCCATAAATGGGGTTAGAAAGGCGCTTAAGGTGGCAATAATTAATGCTGACCTTCTATTAATCTCAACATTCATTTGCATTAGGCAAGCCGGCTGTTTTCAAGGGGAGTGGAAAGTTGACCGGCAGTGCGATGATTCGCAAGCCCTTTTTCATAACCGTTAGATAGCGAGATTCGGCTTTTGCAAGCATCTAAAATGCCATACAACATATCGCTGTATGACATATTTTGCAATTTAGCCATTTTTGCCATGTGTCCATCCCAGCACCATCCGGGGTTAGGATTAACCTCCAATAATCTGGGTGTGCCGTTTTTATCGAGTCTCCAGTCAAAGCGTGCATAATCTCGGCATTCCAGGCGTTCAAACAAATTGATACAGCTTGCACTTAAAAACCTCTCAACATCTTCTGACAAGTTGGCGGGGATAGAATTGATTTTCCAATATGGTGAGCTTGGGTCCCACTTAGCCTCATAGCCGCATATTTTTGGCAATTCTTCGGGTAAGCGAGAGTAATCTTCTTCAATTACGGGCAGTATGATATAAGAGGTAGTGGGATTCCCGATAATACCTACTGTTATATCTTTTCCAGTCAAAAATTCTTCTACCAGAACCGGATTGTTGTAACCAAATTTTTCTCTTATGTTTACAATTGCACTTTCTAGTGACTGAAGATCGTAACAGACATTTTTTTGAGTAATGCCAAAGCTGGAATCTCCATAGTTGGGCTTTACAATAACAGGAAACATAAGGGGCAATTCAACAAATTGTATATCTTCTGATTTTATCATAAATGCGCGTGGCACAGGAATGTCCATTTCCTTTGCTATGCCTCGTATGAGGGATTTGTCGTAACAGTAGGCAAGGCACTGGGGAGTGCCTCCTGAATAATGAAATCCAAGCACCTCCAGGAGTGCTGTAATATGTAATTCCTTTGAGGCTTCATTGTTAAAACCTTCATCGCAAAGATTAAATACAAAACTGCATTTCCCTTTCATCTTTAGAAGGTCTTTCATTAAGGTGTCATGGTTGGAAAGATACATAAAATTATATTTTAATTGCTCGGATAATGCTCTCTTTAATTCGTTTATAGTATGATAATCGTCATCATCAAAGGTTGAATCAGGCTTGACCAAATCCTTTTTATTAGGATCACCCATCAGAACAAGCACGGACTCCCTTTCTTTAGAATATTTTTTGGCAGGCGACCACTCCTTTTTTGCGATTGCGGTAACGATTATACGCTCGGCCATCATTCCTAAATCTTGATTGCGTTTTGACTCGGACGGCACCTTTGGATAGCTGCAAAGCTTTTCAAATCCTGCTTTTAGCATTAGCTTTTTAAGCTCATCATTGGAGTAAAGCCGTTCTGCATAAAATTGATCCGCGATAACCCCCTTAGTTACATGAGTTATAACTTCTCTGGAAACCAGCCTTTCCTTGTTTTCAGACAGTGATCGTTCTCGGCAGACAAAATAGTTTTTGTCAATCCACTCCCAGCTACGAGGTTGAAAATTGTCCCGCATGTAAGCGCCATCTGTAATGTCTATCAGCAATTTAGAATTAGGCTTCAAAATTCGCATGATTTCTTTAAAGATTCTCATGTCATCCTTGACGGAGTCAAAGTAACCAAAACTGTTTCCAGCAATTATTACAGCATCAAAATAGTCATTTTGGAACGGTAGGTTTCTGGCATCACCCTCTTTGAAAATGACATTTAGTCCATTTATTTTGTTAATCTTTCTTGCCCTGTTTATTAGGTAATGTGATCGGTCTAAGCCAAAGACGTTGGTGTAACCTCTTTTCGCAATCTCTATAGCATGACGTCCCTGGCCACAACATAGATCTAGTATTCTGTTTTCCTTGAAGACATCAATAGCAGAAAGGAAGACATCTACCTCCTTTTTGGTAATATCCTCATCTTCAACAACATCTCCATCCGTTCTAAGGTAATTTGCATTAAAGAGGTGACGCCACCAGTCAGCCTTTACGTAACTTTCTAAATTGTCAACCGGCCCTAATACCTCTATTAGTTTTTTATTTCCATTTTTTGTCATTTTTGACATGTGTTTTTCCTGAATTCAAAAGGTTATTCAACATTGTTGGCGAAGCCAAAAAAGTCCTTCAGTGTGGGGCATTTCATTCATCCTGTCTATTTTATTCTATCCCCTCAACGGCCCCTGAACCCTGGGCGTTATTTTGTACTGGTAGCCTCCGAGTTGTCCGGATTTTTTTGTTCATAACAATAAAACGAAGAGATCCGATAACTGCAACGATTAAGCCGAGGGCGATTAGAACCCAACCTGCAACATCAGCATAAAACATGTCAAAAAACCTAATAGACCCCGCCCCTGAGAAAATAAGGGCTAAACTTGTTCTACAGTAAGACATGAAAGTACGCTCATTGGCCAGGACAGTTCTATCTATTGCCAGTTGATCACGAAGGATCAGGTGTGTAGTAAGGAATTGATCATATGGATTTCTGATCTGTCGGTGCTGTGTGCGGTAAGATCCTCTGTTTTTAGGGTTTTGTTCAGGCCGAGGGGGCTTTATATCTCGTCGCCATAATTTTGAAAAAATTTCATTGAATTTCATATTAGTTCTATTGATCCCTTCTTTTTATATATTATATTAATAATACGTGTAAATATACCCACCACTAAACTATAATACAATATATTTGAGCAGTTTATTTCAAAAGAATCAACAGATTCTACCTGTTTTTTACCCCGACCGCAGAAAGCCACGGCTTTAGCCGTGGATGAATGC